>JANTGU010000060.1 GCA_024762735.1 Bacteroidales bacterium
GAGGCTCACGGTTCCAAACCGTGTGAGAGCAGAAGATAGATGAGAGCAGGGGTGAGAGAGGGAAAAAAAGAGAGATAAGGAGATGATTCGGAAGGATTTGACAACTGTACTTCCTCCTGCATTCCATAAAGTCAATTTATTTCAAGCCAATCTCTTCAAAATTCCTTAGTAAATACTTTACCGGGTACCACGAGGCTGCCATGCCTATGAGCTGAACGGTTAGGAACACGTAAACAAAATCAGTCCATACCATGTTAACAGGGTAGGCATTGATGATAAATGCACCGGTGCCTCCACCCAGTTTGACCAAGCCATATTGTTGCTGCAAAAAGAGGATAACAAACCCGATAAGCAGCCCGGCCATAGTGCCAATCATACTAATCAGCAGTCCTTCATTAAAAAATATTCGGCTGACCATTTTTTTGTTGGCCCCCATGCTTTTTAACACGGCGATGTCTTTCCTCTTTTCCACGATTAATACTGACACCGAGCCTATCATGTTAAATGAAGCCAACACGAGAATAAACACTAAAATCAGATAGATGGCCAGCTTTTCCGACTCCATGACTTTGTACAGCGTGGCATTTTGTTGATTTCGATCTTTTACCGCATAATCATTGCCTACTATTTTTTCAATCGTTTTCCGGATTTTATCCGGTTCTGCATCCGGTTTCAAATACACCTCCACCGAAGTGACCTCGTCGTGGTAATCCATCAGCTCGCGGGCAAAACGCAACGGGACAAACACGTATTGATCATCGATTTCCTGTTGTATCGAAAAAACACCCGACGGATGAATGACTCTGTTGTTAAAAGCGCTTTGCATCGAGAACGAAGAAGCGTTACCCCGTTTGGGTACATACACCGAAAGCAGCTGCTTTGCATCCCTCAGGTTGATGCCCAAAAACCAGGCTACGCCGGCACCGGTAACCGCGAAATTCCGGTTTGCCTCCTGCAACACAAACTGTCCGTTTTTAACCAGCGAGTCGAGTGCGGTTACCTGACGGTAGTTTTCAGACACTCCTTTAATCCGGCCGATGAGCTGTTTGTCGCTGTATTTAAGCAGGGCGTCTTCCTCCACCACTTCCACCAGTTGGTAAACATCCGGGATCTTGCTTATTGCTGTCGAGGGAAAATCAGCATAATGAAAGGTTTTACCCTGTTTCAGGGTGATGAGCAAATCGGGATCCACCGTGCGGTACAGCGACTTGATGACCCCTTCAAACCCGTTGAACACCGAGAGCACGATAATCAGTGCCGCGGTACCCACCACGAGGCCGCCCATGGAGATGAACGAGATAATATTAATCAGGTTATGCGATTTTTTTGAAATCAGGTATCTTTTTGCTATAAAAAGTGAAAATCGCATGGCGCTATTATCAAGAGTAAAACAGAGGCTATTTCCAGGCTTTGGCAATCACCCCGGTTCCGGTTTTATGGGTGGTGCTTACATCAAAGGCATTCAATATTAAAACAAAGGGCATGGTTATGATGTAATAAAAGGGCAACAGGATAAAAAAGAGGTAGGATGCATTGAGCATCACAATGGGATACTTCATGCTGAGTTTCCAGGCAATTTTACCGGGGGTACCGTACTGGTAGCGGACTTCGGTTTTAGAAAAACCTGCCGATTTCATTTTGTCGGCAATCTCCTGTACCCCGTAGCCATCGCGGACATGCTCATCGATAAAAGAGTGCTCGCCACCTTCACCGTCATGGTCATGATCGTGATCGTGGTGCGAGTCGGAGCCTCCCTGGTCAGAAGGAGTTGATACCAACAGGGTTCCACCGGGCTTTAATGCCTTGTAAAAGTTTTTAAAAACCAACACATCTTCCTCGATATGTTCCATTACATCCACGCTGAGCACGAGGTCGTATTTTTCGGTTTCGTTGAGTTTGGTTAAGTCGCCCAACTCGAAATTGGCGTTGTTCAAACCCACCTTGTGGAAAAACTGGTTGCAATCGTCCACCTGTTCTGGTTTTACATCCACCCCTTTAATGTTCCAGTCGGCATGCCGTGAAGCCATGTAATAAACATATTGGCCGAAGCCTGAGCCGGCATCTAAAATTTGCTGGTTTCCCGGATGCGATTTTTCCCAGTCTTTCAAGGCTCTGTGCACGTGCCAGCTTCGCAGCAGCAACACATCAAGCAGGCGGTAAAACAGTTTTCGTAAAAAGGGGGTTTTGTTAAAAACCACACCAAGTTTTCTTTTTATGGGGTCGTATTTCATACTTATAATTCTCTTGTTTAGTTAATTTTTACTCATCTTTCAAAAGCTTATCAATTTTCTCGATATAATCGAGCGAATCATCGAGGTAAAAGCGTAATTCGGGAATGGCACGCACCTGGTGGCGAATGCGTTTGCCAAGCAGTCCTCTTACCTCGCGGGAGGCTTTATTAATTCCTTCCAACAGCTGCTCTTTATCTTTCGTCGGGAAAAGGCTCACATATACTTTTGCCAGTGCCAAATCGGGTGTAACATGAACCTTCGTGATGGTTACCATCACCCCTGGCGTAAGGTGTGGCACTTCCAGCTGGAAAATCTCTCCCAGGTCGTGCTGAATGAGTTTTGATATTCGTTGTTGTCGTTTGCTTTCCATGGCTTATCGGTTAATTATTTAAGTCCCCTGTTTTTAAGCAACGGCTCCACAACGGCATCACGTCCTCTGAAATTCCGGTACAGGATGGCAGGGTCTTGTGTGCCGTCAATTTCTAAAATGTTTTTCCTAAATTTTGAAGCCGTTTCCTTGTTAAAGATACCGGTTTCTTTAAAATAGGCAAAGGCATCGTTATCCAGGACGGCAGCCCACAGGTAGCTATAATATCCGGCATCGTACCCCCCGGTAATGTGTGTGAAATAGGTGCTGCGGTATCGCGGCTCGATTTCGGGAATCAGCCCGATTTTATCCATGGCCTCTTTTTCAAAATCGGTAACGCTTATTTTAAGAGGTGCTTTAATGGTATGGTAATCCATATCTAAATACGATGCTGCCAGGTATTCCACGTTAATAAATCCCTGGTTAAAGAATTTACTGTTGTGTATTTTTTCAATCAGTTTATCAGGAATAGGCTCACCGGTGAGGTAGTTTTTGGCGTACATCTTTAACACTTCCGGTTCGGTAGCCCAGTGTTCCATGATCTGAGAGGGGAGCTCCACGAAATCGGAAGGGATGTGGTTACCGGGATAGGTATTTTTTGCAAAGAGCGCATCCATGGCATGGCCCAGCTCGTGAAACAGTGTTTCCACCTCATCGAAGTTCAGGAGGGCAGGTGTTTTTTTCCCCGGTTTGGTAAAGTTATACACTACCGTTACAATGGGCGAAACATTTTTGCCCTCAGGGGTTACATAATGGCTTTGGTACTCACCCTGCCAGGCACCGCCCTGCTTGGAAGCCCGCGGGTGGAAGTCCATGAACAAAACCCCAAGATGGCTGCCATCGGCCTCTTTTACCTCGAAAGCAAGGGCATCAGGATGAGGTTTGGGAATATCTTTAATGGGTGTAAAGGTGATGCCGTAGAGTTTGTGGTACACCATAAAGGCTCCGTCTCTTACATTTTCAAGTTTAAAGTAGGGACTCAGCTCTTTTTCATCCAAATCGTATTTTTGCTTTCTTATTTTCTCGGCATAGTACCACCAATCCCAGCTCGATAGTTTCAGACTGCCTTTTTCCTTGTCCATCATTTGCTGCATTTCGGCTGCTTCGCTTTTTGCTACCGGCAAGGCGGCATCCCAAACCTGATCCAGCAGCTTGTAAACATTTTCTGCATTCTTGGCCATGCGATTTTGCAGCCGGTAATCGGCATAGGTATCGAAACCGAATAGTTTGGCTTTTTGTAAACGAAGATTAACAATTTTATTGAGCAGGTTTTTATTGTCGTACTGGTTATTGTTGTTGCCACGGTTTAGGTAAGCACTGTAAAGTTCCTGTCTGAGGCTTCTGTTATCGGCGAATTGCAAAAACGGAATCATGCTGGGTTTTTGAGTGGTAAATACCCAACTGCCTTCGAGCCCGGCAGCCTTAGCTGTTTGAGCAGCCTCTTCAACAACCGAAGCCGGTAGTCCCGAAAGAAATTTCCTATCATCGATGACCAGTTTGAAATCGTTGGTCTCTTTCAGCACATTTTGGTCGTACTTTAATGTAGCGAGTGAAAGCTCCTTGTTAATTTTCTGAAGGGTTTGCTGATTTTTTTCTGACAGGTTGGCACCATTCCTCACAAAGCTGAGGTAGGTTTGTTCGAGCAAATAGTCCTGCTCCGGGGTGAGGTTTAGCTTTTCTTTTTGGTTGTAAACTTGTTGTATCCGTTTAAACAGCTTGGGGTTCATGGTAATGGCATCGCTGTGTTGCGACAATTTTGGCGATAGTTCGTTGGCAACCTGTTGAAGGGTGTCGTTGGTATTGGCTCCCAGCTGGCCGTAAAATACAGCCGATACTTTGTCGAGCAGTTGACCTGAATAGGCCAGTGCAGCCACCGTATTGTCGAAAGTTGGTTGCTCACTATTGGCCAAAATGGCTTCAATGTTTTTGTTTTGTTCAGCCATGGCTTGCTCGAAAGCCGGAACATAATCAGCAGCTTTTATTTTGCCGAACGGGGGCACCTGAAAAGGGGTGTCCCATTTTTGCAACAAAGGGTTTATCATTGATTTTGTTTTGTTGTTTACACAGTTTATGCCCGAAAGTGCCAGGGCAACGATGAACGCGAATACAGTTATCTTTTTCATTATCAACTCTGTTTTAAAAGGTGCAAATATAGTCAATAAAAAAGCCTTTCCCGAAAAGGAAAGGCTTTTTTGAATGTTATATGAAAAAGTGCTTATTGAACGATCAATTTCTTAACCGCACGTTTTCCATCTTTACTTGTGATATTTACAAAGTAGATACCGGTAGTAAGGTTGCTTGTGCTAATTTGAACCTGACGTCCGGTTTTGAAGTTAGCATTGGCTTTGGTAATAACTCTACCCTGGATGTCAGAAATATAAACATCAGCCTGAGCATTGAAAGCATCGCCTTTAACACGGATGTTAACAAAGTCCTGAGCAGGGTTAGGATAAAGAACCACGTTTGCATTGTAGAGTACATGCTCATCTAATCCGGCAACGTAATACGGTCCACCGGCCAGTTGGAGGTCACCCAATACCGAGTTGTCGCTCCAGTTGTTTCCAGTACCATACCATGTGCTCTGGTAGTCACGGCCTACACCGTTGTCTGAGTCATTATTAGAAAGACTCCATCCAATGGTTCTTCCTTTACCGGGAGCAAATCCAAGCTGAGCCCAGCCTAAACGCAACTCGATGGAGTAACCATCGCTGGTAGCCACCCAAATAGAACTGTCATCTGTAATAGGTACACCATCAGCTTTGACCCAAAGGGCAGATTCGTTCATGGCATCCATAATTAACTGGGTATCGAAACTTTCGGCACTGTAAGTGCCATCTTTACTGTTATCACCATCAATATACATTTCAACAGCATCGTTATCCCATGGGTTTCCTGAACCTTCAACCACAGCATCCACCACGTGAACACCGATGTAAAGATTGTTGGCATCCCAAAGGCTTCCCCAGGTAACAGTATTATTGATAGGACCATCACCCACGGCAAGAATATCGCTACCATAAGCCAGGTTGTACTCTGACAGATCACCGTCGATAACGGGTGCTGTTTCGGTATAAGTAGCCTCGGCAACGGCATCACCCGAAAGGGCTTCACCAAACGAGAAGGCTCCTGTGATACAGTCGAACGAAATACGATAACGTCCGGCAGTGGCAGGAATTCTTGGGCCACCTAAGGTAGCAGTACCGGCAGGGAACTCATCGGAGCTCCAGCTAACTGTACTGGAACCATCTTTACGGAACATCACATCGTAAGCGTTGTCAAGGTCGTAGGTTCCCACATAAGTAGTGGTGTTATCCAGAGCCAGCTGGTTACGAAGTTTAACATCGCCGATGGTTTCGTTGTAAAGGCTAATACAGCCACAGCTCAGGGTTCCATAGTTAAGGTCACCAAAGGAAGAGGTTCCGTCGAAATTCTGAACGCCACCGTTCCATACAAAACGGTAAGCAACCCCTTCGCCGTTGTCATCGCCAACCATTACATCAACACCTGCCTGGGCACCGGTTTCAGGTGTAACGCCCAAAGCAGCATAAGGAATGGCCACTTCCACAGAATATCCATTATCGGTCATCACAGCACCACCTAGTACATCAATTCCATCAGGACCTTGAACAACTGTAATGGTACCATCACTGGTAACAGCAACGTGAACATCATGAGCATCGTAAGGACCACCTGATTTGTCACCATCAAAGAAAACATCAACCACGTCGCCGGCAGTCACGTTAGCATCAGCTACATCCACTCCAACATACATGTAATCGTTGTTCCAAACGGCACCAAAATAGGCTTCAATTGGAGTTTCAATAGGGGTACCTTCAGCAGTAGCTGAAACAGACTGTGAAATACTCCAGTCGGGTTCGTTAAGGTTACCATCAGGATCCATGGCGAATACCTGAGGAGCCACAATGGCATTACCCAGGCGCTCGAAGTTGAAGTCGTGCGACAGGCAGTTATAAGTAATGTTGTATTTTCCGCCGGGAACATTAATCAAGGCAGCAGGATCGTTAACAGCTTGTCCCGAAGGGAAAGTACCACCCCAAACATCATTAAATGTCGGGTCGGCATTGATACGGAATAATAACTGGGTGCTTGAGGTAAAGTTGTAAGTCAACGAGAACTGGCTTGGGTACATGGCATCACGTACCAGGTAAACATCGGTTGGAGGAGTGTTTGGATCGCCATCATCACCCCAGGTATTAAAGTCACCCACCATACCTACTTCGCCACAAACATCGTTGTTGGCAGTAAAAGTATATTCTTTGGTGTCATAATTAAAGGTAACATCGTAAGTACCGGCAACCAAAGGAATGTTGGCGCCATTGGGTTCACCTACGCCTGTTGGCCAGTCGCCGGCTCCCCAGTTAACTGTCCAGTCAGCGTTTTCACGGAATTTAACTTCCGAATCGGCAAACCATGAGCGGGTAAGTTTCCACAAGTTTGGATTGTCAGCATCACGGTGCATCGGAACATCACCGTTCCAATTGTTAAAAGCACCAATCATGCTTATGCTGCCTGAAGTATGAACAAAGTTATATTCGCCGGTGGCGCAGTTAAAGGTAACAGCGTAATCGGTTGTTAACCCTTCATCATCCAAAGGAACCTGGATGTTAGGTCCGTCTTGTGTTCCGGTTCCTGATGGGAATCCATCACCACCCCAGTTGGTTCCCCAATCGGAGTTGGCACGGAATTTAAGCTCGATAATACCGTTTGTATCAGCATCCATACTCGCGTCAAGGGTTAAAATAACATTCCATTGATCAGGGTCAGTAGCACTGCGTGTCATCCAATAATCAGCTGCCCATCCGTTAAATTCGCCGATAATGCCAATGTTGCCACAGGTAGCTACAAAGTTGTAAACACCTGTACCGCAATCAAATATTACCTTGTAAGTTCCGTAGGGTACCGGAATGTTAGGGCCATCCTGAACAGCCGTATCGGTTGGAAATCCTGCAGCTCCCCAGTTGGTTCCCCAGTCGGAATTAGCACGGAACTTCATTTCCACGATGCCATTGGTGTCGGCATCTTCGGCTTCTGTTACAGTAATAAACCCACACCACATATCGGGGTTGGTAGCATTACGCTTTAAAAACAGGTCGTCAGCCCAGCCGTTAAATTCACCAATCAGGCTAATGTTAGCGCAGGTTGTAGTAAATGTGTACTCGCCGGTTGTGCAGTTAAAAGCTACAGCATACGAACCGTAAGGAACCGGGATGTTGTCGCCATCCTGCACGGCAGTACCTGTCGGAAAATCAGCGCTTCCCCAGTTGGTTCCCCAATCGTGGTTAGCACGGAATTTCATTTCCACAATACCATTGGTGTCGGCATCGTCAGCTTCACCAACGGTGATGTATCCTGAAAACATATCAGGATTGTTCATGTCGCGGGTCAGCATCACATCGCTGGACCAACCGGTCATCTCGCCAATAAGGCCAACCTGGCCACACTGGCTCATTGCATTGAACGACATAAAAATTGCCATCAATACAGTAAAAAATAAACCTCTCTTCATATTGTAAATTTTTGGTTAATAAATAATGAAATAAATTTTCGCTAAGGTACGTGTTTTTTACAAAAAAAACCAAACTAATAAAATGACATTCAATCATCCGAACATTTTTTTGTTATATTTCGGTTAAACCCTTTACGAAAACGTTTGCAGAGAAAGACCCTTTTGCTTGTTTAAAAACAGGTTAAATAATAGTTTTGACACCAGCCATAAAAGATGAAGATTTATTTATAGGTGTAAATAACAGAAATATAATTTATTAGAAATAAATCAAGGATTTCTCTGATTAAAAAAAGATGTTTACTTTTATAGCATGAATATTACCATCATGTTAATAATTCTTAATTGACTATTTTTGTGATGAATTTTAAAATTAACCAAAAAAATAAAATATGTTTTATGATTGCTAATCTGTTAAAATCCAAGTTTGTACAGGTTATTATCATTGGTTTGTTTGCCGTCAGTAGTGTGGCAGCACAAAACAAGATGATTTCCGGAACAGTTACTGACAGCAAGACGGGTGAAACCCTGATTGGTGTTAATGTTACATTCGCAAACGACCCGTCGCAAGGTACGATCACCGATATCGACGGGAAATATCAGCTTTCGGTTCCTGAAACGGTTACCGCGCTCTCCTTTTCTTACGTGGGTTACGCTACCCAGGTAATTGATATTACGTCGGATGTTATCAACGTGAAGCTGGTGCCCGGCGAACAGCTGGACGAAGTTGTGGTGGTGGGTTACGGAACCCAGTCGGCCAAAGAGGTTACCAGTGCGGTTACCAGCGTGAAAGCCGATGACTTTAACAAAGGTAACGTTACCGACCCTGTTCAGTTAATTCAGGGGAAAGTGGCAGGCCTTTCCATTGCCAAACCGGGCAACGACCCTAACCAAAGCTACAACATCAGGTTGCGTGGGCTTTCCACGTTTGGTTCCAACACCGAGCCCCTTATTATTATTGACGGGGTTCAGGGTGCTTCGCTCAACTCGGTAGATCCCGACGACATTGCCTCGATGGACGTGTTGAAAGATGCTTCTGCTACCGCGATTTATGGTACTCAGGGAGCCTCGGGAGTTATTATTATTACCACTAAAAAAGGTCAGTACTCGCCCGAGGGAGAAAAGTTTCATGTAAACTTTAACACTTCATTGACCAGCGAGTCGATTGATAGAAAGTTAGACGTTTTGTCGGCATCCGATTACCTGTCGATCCCCAACGCTGTGGATTTTGAAAATACCACTGACTGGATGACTGAGCTTACCCAGAAAAGTATGTCTCAAGCCTACAACCTGGCTGTGGACGGGGCTACCAAAACATCCAGTTACCGGGTTTCGTTTAACTATCGAAATTCTAACGGTGTTGTGTTGGGCACAGGTTTCGAGCGCCTAAACGGGAAACTGAATTTTACCCAGCGCGCTTTAAACGACATGCTTACCCTGGACTTTAACATGTCGGCCACCAACCGTAACGAGCAGTACAGTCCCAGCGAGGCCTTTGGCGCCGCGGTAAGGTTTAAT
>JANTGU010000061.1 GCA_024762735.1 Bacteroidales bacterium
GAATCATTAAAAACAAAACTACATTTTTCATAGGTATAAACGTTGGTGAAAAAAAAGAGCGGCAAACGGGACTCGAACCCGCGACCCTCAGCTTGGGAAGCTGATGCTCTACCAACTGAGCTACTGCCGCGTAATTGCAAAAAGCAAAATTAAAAATTTTTGCATATGCTTTTTCACCAAATAAAAATACTTTTAGACTTCATATTTTGTTTACTTTTGAAACATTACAAAAAACAACCATTATGAAAAAATCCTTTTACATTATTCTTATTATCCTGGTATTGGGCGTTGGCTATGGTACCAAATACCTGCTCGACAGAGCACCTATCTTTACCGGCTTTTCTGCCAAGATGGTAGGATCGTGGGTGTTTATGACCAACCGGACACAAGCAGATATTGAGGCTCACGAACTCAACAGCTTTTTTCTTTCGCTTTCAAAAAACGTTGTAAACAATAAAGACAAAAGCGTAACGGGCAGCTTTGTGGGTACGGCCAGGCAAAAGGCCATCTACCGTGAAGGATTGGGCTGCACACTGCTGGCAGATGGTGATGAAGCCACGGTTAGAAAGCAGAAACTGATACAGGAAAAATTACCCGAAAACCCCGATACCATTGCCTGGCCTTTTGGTGATGTGTTACCCAAAGGTGATTCGGTAAAGGTTAACCGGGAAAAACTAAATGTGGCGCTCGACAGTGCTTTTAACCGCGGCAATACCCGTGCTGTCGTCATTTGCTACGATACCAATTTCGTTACTGAAAAATATTTAAAAGGATTCAACAAAAACACCCGACTGCTGGGCTGGTCGATGAGCAAAAGTGTTACCAGTTCCATGATAGGGGTGCTCGTAAAAGAGGGAAAACTTGACGTAAACGCTCCTGCTCCCGTTAAAGAGTGGCAAAACGATAAGCGGAAAAACATAACCCTCAACAGCATGTTGCGTATGAGCAGCGGGCTGGAGTGGGTTGAAGACTATACCGACATTTCAGATGCCACCATCATGCTCTATCAAAAAAGCGACATGGGTGGATTTGCCTTAAACAAGCCTGCCATCTACCCTCCCGACTCGGTATGGTACTACTCCTCGGGAACCACCAATATTTTATCGCTGATCATCCGCCGTCAGTTTAACAACGACCAGGATTACTGGCAGTTTCCCCGAAAGGCCATTTTTAACAAGCTGGGGATGAAAAGCGTGGTTTTTGAGACGGATGCTTCGGGAACCTTCGTGGGCTCCTCTTACATTTTTGCCACGGCCCGCGACTGGGCCCGCTACGGCCTTTTTTACCTGCACGATGGTGTAGCACGCGGCGAGCGCATTTTGCCCGAGGGATGGGTTGATTACACCACCACCCCCACCAAGGGCTCCGATGGAGATTATGGCGTACAGTTTTGGTTACAACCCCAGGAGCTTCCGGATGCTCCTAAAGACACCTATTTCTGCGATGGCTATCACGGCCAACGGGTGTACATCATCCCCTCCAAAAAACTGGTAATCGTACGCTTTGGCCTCAACGGCCACGGTCAGTTTGATTATAACAGTTTTGTAAAATTGGTAGTAGATGCATTTGAATAGAACCTGCATCACGATTTTACTGGCCGCAGTTCTCCTGACATCCTGCCATTCACCAAACCACAAGGATCGGCAAAAAAAACCTGTGGCCAGGTACGAAAACCTTGAAGTTGGAAAACTATTACCACGCGTCAAAATAAAAACTGACACAACGCTCTCCTATGCGCTGTATTTGCCCACAAGTTATGATGTAAAAAAGGAAAACACGATTCTCTTTATTTTTGATGCCCATGGCCGTGGTGCCCTGCCGCTGAAAAAATACCAAACTCTGGCTGAAAAATACAACCTCGTGCTGGCTGCATCTAACGACTCGAAAAACGGGCAGTCAGGGCAGGTTCGAAACCGAATTATCACGGCGTTTATGGGTGATGTGGAGCGCAAAATCCATGTCAACAACCACAAGATGTACACGGCCGGTTTCTCGGGAGGAGCCCGTATTGCCACGCTGGTTGCCTTGTATAACAATACGGTAGCGGGAGTGATTGAATGCGCGGCAGGATTTCCACAGGTACAAAATCCGGTAAACAAAAGTTTTACCTGGATTGGCGTGGTAGGAAACCGGGATTTTAATTTTTTGGAACTCAAAAACCTTTACCGGCAACTCCAAAGCAACCAGTGGGACAGTCACCTGTTGGTATTTGATGGCAAGCACGACTGGCCACCAACCGAGGTAATGGATGCATCGCTGGCGCTGCTTCTTGGCCAATCGAACAACAGCCAATATCAATTTCAAAACAGCCTCGAGGGTGACAAGCTGGAAAACAAAGAGGTTGAGCAACAACGTATGTTGGCACGTGCCATGGAGGAAAAAAGTCTTGATTGGTGGATAAAGGAAACCAACCGGCTATTGAAAGAATCGCGTGACAATCCATCAAAGGAAGTACGCCTGATGAACGAAAGGTTGGTGAATTACATCAGCATGATTTCATACATTTTTACCAACAGGGCATTCAACAGCGGCAACCTTGAACAAGCGGGCAAGTTTATTACCATTTACCAAAAGGCAGACCCTGATAATCCTGACCTCTATTTTTTCAGGGCAGTCCGCTTTGCCATGTTGAAGCAGGACAAAGAGGTTATTTCCTCGTTACAGAGAGCTATCGACAAGGGTCTTGATGATCTCTCACAAATCAAAACCAACAAAGCCTTCGATTACCTGCACGGCAACCCCGCTTTTGATCAGTTGCTTCAAAAAGTGGAGAAGTAGCTAATCTAATATCCCTATTCCGCATTCTTAAATCAACCAGACCTGCCAGGTCGCTATCGCACCTGCCGGTAGAGACCTGGCAGGTCGGTTTTGTTCGCACAAGCTCGTTCGGATTTGTAATCCGAACGCTTTTTATCAAACCGCCCGCCATGCCTCGATACAATTTACCTCCGTTACCACTGCGGTAAATCACCCGGCATGACCTCCGTTTATTTGAAGATAAAATGTTTACTATTTAGCAAAAATCCTGTTCAACCACAGCTTACCCATGTACAGCACATGATACATGGAGGGCACGATAATCAGCGTTAAGAAGGTGGCAAAGCTAAGACCAAAAATAACCGTCCAGCTGAGGGGACCCCAAAATACCGTGTTATCACCGCCCCAATAGATATCGGGATTAAAATGGTTAAGAAACTGGATAAAGTCAATGTTGAAACCGGTGGCCAGCGGGATAAGCCCCAAAATGGTGGTGATGGCCGTTAGCAGCACCGGACGCAATCTTGTTTTCCCGGCAATAACAATACATTCGATTGACTGATCCAGGGGCAGGTTGTCGTTATCGCCCATACCCAGCTCTTTTTTGCGACGCTGTTTCACCAGCCCGATGTAATCGATAAGCACGATGGCGTTGTTTACCACCACTCCAGCCAGCGAAACAATGCCAATACCAGTCATAATCACGATAAAGTCCATGTGGAAGGTGGCCAGTCCGCCAAACACACCAATGGTACTCAGCACCACGCTAAACATGATGATGGAAGGTTTTACCACCGAGTTAAACTGCGACACCAAAATAATCATAATCAACGCCAGGGCAATCAGCAGCGCAGTCATAAGAAACTTAGAAGCATCTTGCTGTTCCTGTTGCTCACCGGTAAAAGAGTAGTTGTAGCCGGCAGGCATCTCAAACCCTGCCAGCAGATCCTTAATCTCGGCATTGATTTCGGTGGCATTGTATCCTTTAATCACGTTGGAATAAACCGTAACAATCCGCTTGCGATCGATCCGTTTGATGGAACCGTAGGTAGAGCTGTAGTCAAAGTCTGCCACCGACGAAATCGGCACCTGCACAATTTTGCCCGTTGCCTGACTACGGAAGGTAATTCGCTGGTTCATCAGCGTGGGTATGCTAAAACGGTAACGATCATCCAGTTTCATACGAATTTTATACTCGTCCTCGCCCTGTTTAAAATCAGAGACCTCTTTACCAAACAACGCAGTTCTGATGGCATCGCCAATCTGCCCGGTTGAGAGCCCGAAGCGGCGTGCTTGTTCACGATTAATTTTTACCAGCAACTCCGGCTTATCAGGATTCAAATCAATTTGGAGCCCTTCGATACCCGGGATGCCGGCTCTGTTAATTACCGACCTAACCGTATCACCCAAAAAGAGCAACGTTTTAAAATCTTTCCCACTAAGCTCAATGTTAATAGGTTTCCCGGCAGGAGGCCCCTCGCGCTGTTGCTCCAACGAGATGTCCACACCCGGATACTTGCCTATCAGCTCCTTAGAAAACTGTTTTAAAATATCGACTGTATTAATGCCGTGCCGGTCTTTATAATCGACAAAGTTAACAGTGATGATACCCTTGTTGGAACCACCGCCCCGTCCGGAAAACCCTTCGTTTTGCCCCACGGCACCCTTCCCGGTGATGGTTAAAATCGATTTAACAATGTCCATGTCAGGGGCCAGCATGGTGTAAACATCTTTTTCGAGCACCCTCATGGTGCTGTCGGTTACCTCTATGTCGGTACTGATGGGCAACTCTGCAATAACGTTAATGAGTTTCGGGTTTGAATGGGGAAACAAATCAACCTTGGGTTTGCTTGCCCAGTAAAAAAAGATGGTAATGATAAGCAGTATGAACGTGCCCGTGATAAAGTAAAACGGGTTTCGCTTGTAAAGTGCAATCTGCACAAGCTTAAGATAGATATTTTCGAGCCAGGGCAGAAAGGATATTCTGAACCAGGAGGAGATGTAACTAAAAACAAAATAGTTTAACAAGGTAACCATTACCGATATCACCATAAGCGTTCCCATCCAGTTGATACCGGCCAAATAGCTAAGTACTGCCAACACCGACAAGATGATGGTAATGCGGAAAACCAATTTTTTGTTGGGACGGTCGTGCGGATCTTCTTTTTTGTAAAAATCGACAAACACCACCGGCACAATTACCAGCGCCACGAACAGCGACGAGGTTAACGTAATGATAAGCGTTTCGGGTAAGTATTTCATAAACTCCCCCATCAAGCTCTTCCAGAATAGCAGCGGAAAAAAGGCTGCCAGTGTGGTGGCCGTAGATGAGATAATGGGCAACGCCACTTCGCCCACCGCTTGTTTGGCCGCTTCAAACACCGGAAATCCGCGGTCCACAAAACGGTATATGTTTTCCGTCACCACGATGGCATTGTCCACCAGCATCCCCAAAGCCAGAATAAGAGCAAACAAAACAATCATGTTTATTCGATAATCGAGCAGTCCCATCACCATAAACGAAAGGAACATCGACATGGGAATAGCAAACCCAACAAACAATGAGTTACGGGTTCCCAGGAAAAAATAGAGCACCAGCACCACGAACAGAATACCCATGATGATGCTGTTTTCGAGGTTGGTAAGCTGCTTTTTAACAATCTCACTCTGGTCGTTGGTATAAGTAATCACCAGGTTATCGGGAATCACCTTGGTTTTATGGGCATTTTGCATGATTTCAAACACCTGATCGATGGTTGAAAGCAGGTTTTCGCCGCCCTTTTTCACCACCTGCAACGTTACCACTGGGTCTCTATCCAACCGTGCGTAGCTGTCGGCATCTTTAAAGCCGAAGTCAACGGTGCCCACATCTTTTAAATAAACAACATTGCCTTTTTCCGACTTTACAATAATGTTTTCAATCTCTTCGGGATCGGTAAATTCGCCAATCACACGAACCGACCGGTTCACCTTGCCCATTTTGATGTTACCTCCCGAAACGGACATGTTTTCGAACTTGATGGCATTCTCTATATTTGTATAGCTAACCTTCAGGTCGGCCATTTTATAGGGATCGAGGTTTACCTTTACCTCTTTTTCGCTTACTCCGGTAATATTTACCTTCGACACTTCGTAGATGGTCTCGAACTCATCTTTTAAATCCTCGGCAAAGCTCTTTAGCTCGGTAATGCTGAAATCACCCGACAGGTTAACATTGATGACGGGAAACTCACTTACATCAATGTCATTCACAACGGGATCTGCAGGGAGGTCGTCAGGGAGATCGCCCTTGGCTTTATCCACGGCATCTTTAACATCCTGCAAAGCGCTTTTAATATCCACGTTGGTTTGAAACTCGATAAAGATGGAGGAGGCATCCTGTGCCGAAGAAGAGGTCATTTTTTTGATGCCTTTAACCGACTCTATCTCCTTTTCCAGCGGACGGGTTACCAGGTTTTCCATGTCCACCGGCGGGTTGCCGGGGTAGATGGTTTGCACCATCACCGTGGGAAACTGAATATCGGGATAAAGCTCCTTGGGCATGTTCACATACGAGAACAGCCCGAAAATAATGGCTATGATGGTGAAAAGGTAAACAGTGTTCTTGTTTTTCAAGGCCCACGTTGAAAGCCCGAAATTACGTATTACCTTATCTTTGTTGTTATCGTTTTGATTCATTGCTGCTCAATTTCTGTTTAACTATTTCTGATGACTATTTAACACCAATGGAAATGCCGTCGGAAACATTGTTGTAGCCATCGGTAATAATGGTTTCGCCCTCGTTCAAACCCGATTTGATTTCGGTGTTACCCTTGTATGAAAGACCGGTTGTCACATAGCGCTTGGTGGCGGTTAGCACGCCGGACTCCTGAACAGCAATGTAAATGTATTTTCCCTTGATATCCTCACGAATTAGGTAGGATGGCACAACAATGGCCGAGTTGGTTTTGTAATCTCTAAGGCTTAAGGTGGCCATCATGTTGGGTTTGATTTTATGTTCGCTGTTGGCCAGTTTAATCTCCACGTCAAAAGTCCGGTTAGCCGAATTAATCACGTAACCGATGCGGTTGATGGTAGCTTTTATCATCATATCAGGAAAGGTTGGAAAGGTAATTAATACCGAATCACCTATTTTAACCGACGGTAAATAGCGTTCCGAGATTTTTGCTTTTAGCGTTAACGGCGAAAGACTCACCACGTGAACCATTCGCATACCGGGGGTTCCCATTTCGCCTACCTTTTGATAAACCTCATCCACTACACCCGAAAGGGGTGATTTAACAAACGAGAGGTCGTATTGCGATTGCAACGTTTTCAACCGGCTTTTTAACGAAAAATAGTTGTTCTTGGCCTGAAGGTACTGCACCTCAGATCCGATTTTTTTGTTCCACAGCTCCTTTTGCTTTTCATACAAGGTTTTGGCCAGCTCCAGGTTGACTTTTACCTCGTTCATGTTGTTTTCGATAACCTCGGTATTGAGTCTTGCCAAAAGTTGCCCCTTGGTTACCTCGTCGCCCTCCTCCACATAAATATGGGTAATAACACCATTGGTTTGAGGACTGATGTACGATTCGTTTTTGGCTTCTACCGAACCGGTAGCACTAAAATAGTGCTGAAAAGGCTGATGGGCCAGCTTACGCAGCTTAACAGCCACAACCCTTCCGGTAGTTTGCGCCTGTCCCATGGTGTCAAGTTGCTTTTCAAGAGTGGCAATTTTTTTCTCCAGTTTTTTTACTTCGCTCTTGTACTCATTGATTTGATTTTTGATTTCATCGGCTGACTCGGCCTTTTTTTCCGAAGTACACGAAAAAAGTGTTAGTCCGACAAACAGGGTAATAAGTATACGTTTCATAATAAATTTTCTTTTTATTGTATGGTTAATTCTTGTTTATGCTTTTCAAAATAGGCTCGTCCTTTATCGGTAACGATGCCATAAACGTGGTAATTAAAAATTTCGGAAAACACCTTGGGCGACATCATTTCATCAATGGTAAACATTCCCGAGTGTATCATTCCTTCAATGCGCATCAGGGTTATCCTGCTGATGATATCGGCATCGAGGTCAGCCCTGAAATAACCCTCCTTTATTCCTTTTAAAAGATTTTGTTTTACCGAATCAATAATTTTTTCCCGCTTGATAAATACATACTTATTGTAGATTTCGGGATAATATTTTTTCAGATCGTAAATAAAATTGGGTTTGTAATCAAATATCATTTTTATCTGCACCTTGTAATAGGCCAACAGCTCTTCAAGCGCGTTAACATGGTTGTTTGACAAGGGAGCAAAGTTTTTCTGTTTGTTTAAAATCTCGCTGCTCACCGCTTCCTGCACCAACTCTGTTTTATCGGCAAAGTATTGGTACAAGGTTTTTTTAGAGATACCCAGGTGACGCGCCACGTCGTCCATGGTAATGCTTTTGATGCCATAAGACTTGTACAGCGCGCAGATTTTTTGTACAATTTCCTGTTTTTCCATGACTATTGCGATTGCATTTCGGTTAAGATAGCTTCAAGCGATTCGGCAGCTCTTAAAAAGCTTACCGAAGCATTGATGTACTCATTTTCAGCCGTAAGATATTGCGAATGCGTATTGAGGATATCGAGGCTTCGCGCCATACCATTCACATATTTTTCT
Source organism: Bacteroidales bacterium (assembly GCA_024762735.1). Lineage (GTDB taxonomy): Bacteria > Bacteroidota > Bacteroidia > Bacteroidales > F082 > B16-G9. The sequence goes on from JANTGU010000061.1 coordinate 8,395, forward strand.
TGTGTTTTGTTGTAGATTTTTTCGGCTACCCCGCGATTTTTTTCTTTGTTGTTGAGCACCAGCATAGCATTAATATAATCGTTTTTTGCCGTTTGGTATTGCAGTTCCAGTTGAGTAACCAACTGTTTTTCCATCAGGTTAACCTGATCGAAAGCAATTTTAGCCTGCTTTACCTTGGCTCTGCGTTGTCCACCCGAAAGAATAGGGATGTTCATGGTTACCCCCCAAAAAGATGAAAAAAACCACTTTTCGTTGGTGTCAAAAAAATTCCAGGCGTCGCGCTGGGCATCGGTGGAAGCTACCAGGTTTGCATTGAGTGATGGCCAGTAAGCCGATTTGGCTAAGTCCACCTGCAAGGCAGAAATTTCCTTTTGCTTGAACAAAGAGGCGTAATCAGGATTGTGGTGGTAATTAAACTGTTTTTCAAGGAGTATCGATTGCTTTTTTAAATCAATCAATTGATTGATGTCATCGGTTAAAAGAATGGTGTCGGTACTCTCCATGCCAAGATAAAATTTTAAATAGGCTTCCGTCACTCCCAGCTGGTTGGTGAAGTTGGTTTTAGAAGCTTTCAGGTTTTCCACCAGCAGATCCAGCTGATCCACGTCGGTATCCTCCACCAGTCCGGCATCAAAGGTTTGTTTTGTTTCGTTGTAGAGCTTTTGGGTGGTTTGAAGCGTGCTATCCACAATCCGGAGTGCCTCGCGAACGGCCAACACATTGTAATACGACTCGGCCACCTGCTTTTTCAGCGCCACTTTGTTTTTAAAAAAATCGATGTTGCTCTTTTCAAAAAAAGTTCTGGCTGCTTTGAGCCCGATAAGATATTCGCCTGAAAAGATCAGCTGGGTCACGCTGCCACTCATATTGGCATTATAGCGGGTGCCAAACTGAATTTCCACATCTGTTCCCGGTTGGCCCACAAACTCTCCAGGTAACAAACTGGTGGGACGCGCGATATTGTCCTTGTATCCCACGCTTGCATTGATCTGTGGCAACCCGCGGCCTGTTTGTTCTCGAACCATTTGCTTGGCTGCTTCAATGTCTTTTTCAGAGTTGAGCAAGCCATAGTTATGGTCCATGGCAAAGTCGATGGCTTGTTGCAACGACAGCTCTTTGGCTTGTTGTGCCCAAATTTTTGGAGCAACGGCCAGTAGCACGGCCATTAAAAAGATTTTATACTGTTTCACTGTTTATAATTTTATATTTTACT
>JANTGU010000062.1 GCA_024762735.1 Bacteroidales bacterium
CCGGGATACCTTTTTTAAGCAATCGGTTGTAGGTGCTGATAAGTACCAGGCCGTCATTGACCAAAATACCAATCAACGCGATGATGCCTAACGCTGACAGCACGTTAATAGATTGCCCATGAAACCAATGACCCCACGCCACCCCTACGAAACTAAAGGGAATGAGCACAAACAGCAAGATAGTTTGGCTAAACGACCTAAAAGTAAAAACAATGGGGGCTATTATTAGAAACAAGATGACGGGAATTACCTTGGCTGCTGAGTTTTGCGTTTTCTCGGCCTCCCGTTTTTGACCCTCGTACGAAACGCTGACCGTAGGATATTTTGCCAAAATAGAAGGTAAAATATTTGATTTTACAAAATCGAGTGCATCGGTGGCCGAAGCATTTTCGTTTTTCAAATCCGCTTCCACTTTGATTTGTCGTTTGCCGTCGAGGTGGCTGATAGAAACGATACCTCTTTTAATAGAGTAGGTAGCAATTTCGTTAAAAGGCACTTTCTTCCGTGAAGGCGTGGTGATGTACATTTGCGAAAGGTTGTTGATGGACGTCCGCTCGTTTTCGTTGTAGCGAACCCAAACTTTTACTTCATCGCGGCCACGTTGCAGTCGCTGCACCTCCTTGCCAAAAAATCCCGACCTGATTTGTCCCAGTACATCTTGCAAGGTAAGTCCCAGCATGTAAGCCTTGTCTTTTAGCACAATGTTGATTTCCTTGATGCCCTGGCGGTCATCATCGTTGATGTCTTTAAGTCCGGAGAGTTTTGAAAGTTCATATTTCAGCTCGTTTTTGGCCATGGTCAGCTCTTCGAGGTTGTTACCCAAAAAAGCTACCGACACCGGTTTTCCAAATCTCCCCCCAGCTCCATAGGACAGTTGCTCGGCTCCGATTACCGGGCCTGCTTCTTTAGCAATCGCGTTGGCAATTTCAAAACTAATCACGTTGCGGGTTTCGCCGTTAAGCAAAATAATGTTCAAACTCCCGTCTGCCGTGGAGGGGCCTATTTTTTTCTCGATGTGCGTGATGATGTCAAGGCTGTCGGCTCTTTTAGCCTTATACTCGGCATTCACTTTCCAGGCAGCTTTTTGAATTTTGTCAATCCAGGCGTTGGTAATCTTTTCGTTAGTTCCGGCAGGCATCTTAAGGGTAACGTTGATGTTGTCGCGCTCGATAAACGGGAAAAACGTGGTGTGTATGATACCGCCTTTCATGGCACCAAAGGTTAACAGCAGCATTACAACAGCAATGGAGATAACCAGAAAACGGTTTCGTATTGAAAAGTAAAGTACCGGTGCATAGGTTTTATCACGCATCCAGTACATGATTTTATCCATGAACTTAACCACTTTGTTTTGACTCTTTTCGCCATGTAAAGCCTTGGAGTGGGCGAGGTGAGCCGGGAGAATGATTACAGCTTCGATGAGCGAAACAAAAAGGGTGGCGATTACCACGAAAGCCAATTCGCTGAAAAAATCTCCCATCCTGCCGTCAAGAAAGAAAAAGGTGGAAAAAGCGATGATGGTGGTTAGTACCGCGGTGATGATGGAGGGTAGCACCTCCATGGTTCCATCGATAGCCGCCCGGATGGCGTTTTTACCCTGTTCATAGTGGTTGTAAATATTTTCGGCAATCACGATACCATCGTCCACCAAAATACCCACCACTACAATCATCCCGAAAAGGGAAATCACGTTGATGGTGATGCCGAAAATTTGCGCCAGGATAAACATGCCCCAAAAGGAGATGGGCAACCCCGCTGCCACCCACAACGCCATGCGCGGGTTTAAAAACATGGAGAGGAAAAGCAGTACCAGTAGCATGCCCATAATACCGTTACGAAACAGTAAATCTTTGCGCTCATTTAGGTTAACCGACCTATCCTGAACAATCACCACATCGAGGTTGGGGTTTTTAATGCTGAAATCCTTCACATACTGTTTTAGCTTGTCTGATGCCTCCAAAAAGTCCTCGCTGTTGGTGGTCTGTACCGATACCTCCACCGAAGGTTCACTGTCGATTTCAATGCGGTTTGGGTTTTCCGACCAACGGTCGTGAACATCGGCCACATCGTTTAACCGAATGGTTTTACCATCCATATCCGAGGCAACAATAATGTTGTCGAGCTCGTGGCCGTGATATTTTTTATAGCGACCACGAATCAGGTATTCCTCTTTGTTGGTGCGAATTTTTCCCCCGGTGATGTCGATGTTGGCGCGACGCACGGCATTGGCCACCTGGTCAAACGTGAGGTTGTACGCCCGCAGTGTGTTTTCGCTCACGGCCACCTCAATTTCCTCTTCCGGGAAACCCATCAGGGTAACTTTGGAAATGCCATCCATCGCCCTGATATCATCTTCAATTCTATACGATATGGCCTTTAAGGCTTTTAAAGATATGTCTTTCGCACTAATGGAAAAGGTCATTACCTCGTTGATGTTTTCCCGCTTAAAGATAACCGGTGGCTCCATGTCAACGGGGAAGGAATTGATTCGGTTCACTGCATTTTTCACATCTTCGAGCACCACGTCGGTTTTATATTTTTTATCCACCTCCACGGTGATAACCCCGCTGTTTTCCGACGAAACAGAAGTAACCCGCTCGATGCCGGAAACCCCTTTCAGGTTGTCTTCAATTTTTAAAACGATGCCCTCCTCAACCTCCTCGGGCGAAGCCCCCGGGTAGATGAGCTGAATGGTGATGATGCGGCTTTCGACCAACGGGAAAAACGAGGATTTCAGGTTGAACATCGCCACAGTACCAAAGATAGCAAACGTGAGGATGAAAACGTTGGCCGCGATGGGGTACTTTATAAAATAGGATAAAATCTTTTTCATGCTACTCCTGTTTCCGGTTATTGGATTGCGATGGCTGCGGTATCACTTTGACACCCGGGAAAACACCGGGGATGGTGCGAGAAACAATTTTAGTCCCGTCAGGCACATCCTTTATTAACACAGATTTATCCAGAAATCTAACTGGATGGATGGTGAGCAATTTCAGGGAGCTGTCGGGCTGAATGGCGTAAATATTCTTGTTCTCAATCAGGATGTTTCGCGGAATTTTAAAAACATTGTCCATCGAGCCACTGGCTACGCGTGCTTTTACGAACATCCCTTCCCGCAGCCCTTTTTCCGACGATTCAACGAAAACAGTTACCGTTTGGGTGTTGATGTCGATGGCCGCGTTAATACGGGTTACTTTCCCGTGCCAGAGGGTGCCGTCTTCGGGTGAGATAATTTCGGCTTTGTCGCCTATAGCCACCAGGTTGGCATCCACCGCACTAACGGATAAGCCTACTTCAAAAACATCGGTGTTACTGAATACGCCAATCTTCTGCCCCGCGCGAATAAGAGTACCGGGATTAACATTCGATTCGGTTACCACACCCGCAAAGGGTGCACGAATATTGTATTTTTCCAGCCTTGATTCTAAATTGCGAATACCGTAAAAAGAGCTGTATATTTTCCGTCCCGTGATGAAGAACTTCTCTTTTTTGGAATTGACTTTTGGCAAAGGCTTTAGATTTTTATCAAGATCCAGCGAAGTAAGGTAGTTGTACCATTTATCAAATTCATCGGGAAACTCCAGTTTAAGATCGGGCAACAGGGCCGTAATCTGGTTTTCAAAGTCACTCCGTTTAGCCAAAAGGCTTGCTTTGAATTCGGTATCATCAACACGTATCATCAGCTCACCTTTGTTAAATGCAACTCCTGCTTTAAAATATTTTTTTGAGGGTAACAAAACCCCGTTCACTTCTGAATAGATATCTATTCTGTCCTTGGCTTTCACCTGCCCTGAGCTGTTGATTATCAAAGGAACGGTTTGATTTTTCACCACCATGTATGGCGCAATCATTTTAGTTTGGTTTACCCTTCGCTTGGGGGCTTTTTTCATTTTCGAGATGTAGATAAATCCCACTACTCCCGCTGCGAGTATGAGGACGGAAATAATCCATGTTTTTCTGACTGTCATTTTACTAATTGGTATTTGTAATTATTACAGATTTAACAATTTCTGAAACTTTATTCTTTTAAAAGAGCTGAAGCCTTTTATTAAAGTTTAGCTGTTAGACAATGTTAAGTCCCGGAATATTCATTTTAATTAAATTTATTTGGTTGCATTTACAACTGTTTTTCAAGTTGACTGGTGCGGTTGATAATTTTTTTCAAGGTTTCAACGGTTTGATTTATTTCCTGTTGACTTATTTCGCTTTCAATCTCTTTTTTTATTTGAACAAAATGCGGCATTCCCTTAGCAAGATACTCTTTCCCCTGTTTGGTAAGATACAGACCCTTTTTGCGTTTGTCGTCTTTCAGACTGATGCGAACCACTTTGTGATGGTCTTCCAAAACGCTGATGGCTCTTGTAATGGAGGTTTTGTCTTTGGACATGAGGTGTGCGATTTCCTGTTGGCTCAGCCCCTCGTTGGCATGGATGATTTTAAGCAGGATAAGCTGCTCAAAGGTTAAATCAAATCCCTCTTTATGAAGTAATTTAGTCAGCAAATTAAAAAGGCGGTAGTGGGCCAAAGCCAGCCATTTGCCAATAAATTCATCCTGATGATTATCCATAAAATAAAATTAGATGTATATACAACTATCGGACGGCAAAAGTAATTTTATATTACAAACAAAGAGTTTTTTGATAGAAGGAAATTTTTAAAACGATGAAAAGGGTGTTGCTACCTCCGAAAGAAACCCAATTAGTAGGAAACACGGCTAAGGACTCTACCAGGCATCATCCTACGTTTGAAGCAGGAAGAACTTTTGCTGAAAGCGGCCATTGGTGCTTGGGAGATTGCTTCGCTTCGCTCGCAGATTACAGGTTCTGTTCGTAAATGCGTCGAAGGCCCTTTCTCAAAAGCAAATTCCTGCTGTTACGATCGTTCGGATTTTCAATCCGAACGCTTGTATTTGACTTTAACTATATAAAAAACCCAACCTCTTGCGCGGTTTGCAACCGTGCGCTTCGACCTGTCTTTTTCCACAACACCTAATCAATGCCCCATCATAAGCACAGAATGATTACTTTTGCCGCTCATTTTTTACCTATGGCCAATATTAAGAAAGAAATCAGCAAAAGACGCACTTTTGCCATCATCAGTCACCCGGATGCGGGAAAAACTACCTTAACCGAAAAATTACTTTTGTACGGGGGTGCTATTCAGGTGGCAGGTGCTGTAAAATCCAATAAAATAAAAAAAACCGCCACTTCCGACTGGATGGAGATTGAAAGGCAGCGTGGTATTTCGGTGGCCACCTCCGTGATGGGGTTTGAATATAGCAATACTAAAATTAATATACTCGACACCCCGGGTCACCAGGACTTTGCCGAAGATACTTTTCGTACGCTGACGGCTGTTGACAGCGTGGTAGTGGTGATAGATGTCGCCAAAGGGGTGGAGCCACAAACAGAGAAGCTGGTCAAAGTTTGCCGCATGCGCAACACCCCTATTATCGTGTTTGTCAACAAACTGGACAGAGAAGGTAAAGATGGTTTTGAGCTGTTGGATGAGATTGAACAAAAGCTGGGGTTGCATGTTACCCCGTTGAGTTGGCCCATCGGCATGGGTAGTTCATTTAAAGGTGTTTACAATAAGTATTTTGAATCGCTGAATCTTTTCACGCCCAACAAGCAAGTAGTGGAAGAGAGCGTCGAGTTTACCGATATCAACAATCCCGAACTGGAAGCCTACCTGGGCGAAAGTGCGGAGCATTTGCGGGAAGAAGTGGAACTCATCGAAGGAGTCTATCCTGAATTTGACAAACAGCAATATCTTGATGGTGAGCTATCCCCTGTATTTTTTGGAAGTGCTTTGAATAATTTCGGGGTAAAAGAGCTGCTGGATGCATTTATTGAAATTGCTCCCACTCCTTTAGGCCGGGAAACAGAACAGCGATTTGTGAAGCCCGAGGAGGAGGCCTTTTCGGGATTTATCTTTAAAATCCATGCCAACATGGATCCTAACCACCGCGATCGTATCGCATTCGTGCGCGTGGTGTCGGGAACGTTTAAACGGAATACGCCCTATCTGCACACCCGTCATAACAGGAAACTGAAGTTTGCCAGCCCCACGGCTTTCATGGCTCAAAAAAAATCGATTATCGATGAGGTTTTTCCCGGCGACATCGTGGGGTTACACGACACGGGTAACTTTAAAATCGGGGACACCTTAACCGAAGGTGAAATGTTGAACTTTAAAGGAATTCCAAGCTTTTCGCCCGAGTTGTTCAAGTATGTTGAAAATGCCGACCCCATGAAATCCAAGCAGCTGGCCAAAGGACTCGACCAGCTCATCGACGAAGGGGTAGCCCAGCTTTTTACTGGCAAACATACCGGACGTAAAATTATTGGAACCGTGGGTGCCTTGCAGTTTGAAGTAATTCAATACCGCTTGTTGCATGAATATGGTGCCAGTTGCCGTTATCAGCACATCACCCTTTACAAAACCGCCTGGTTTGTAAGCGATAACAAAGAACAACTGGAAGATTTCAGAAAGCGAAAAGCCAACAACATCGCTCTCGACAAAGAGGGTCGTGAAGTATTTATGGCTGACACCCCTTTCGCCCTCCAAATGGCACAGGATAAATACAAGGATATTAAGTTTTATTTTACTTCGGAGTTTAAGGATTGATAAAACGTTTTGTTTTTCAGGTTCGGCCTAACAGCCTCAAAGCTGTCCGGCCTTTTTTGATAAGCAGAATGTCCGCAAACGTTTCCGCTGGTCATTTTAACCCCGGTATAGTATAAGGTGAATCATTTTTAATGTCGATCTTTTTTTCCATTCCTACAAATCGCGAAGAAAAGGGTATTTAAAGTACCTTTATCGCCTTTAAATTTAAGACTTAACATCATGGCAAAAAAACCGCATCTTAGTTTTTGGCAAATATGGAATATGAGTTTTGGCTTTCTGGGCATCCAGTTTGGGTTTGCCCTCCAAAATGCCAATGTCAGCAGAATTTTTGAAACTTTGGGTGCCAATGTGGAAGACATCCCCATTTTATGGATCGCCGCCCCGGTGACCGGGTTGATTATCCAACCCATTATTGGCCACATGAGTGACAACACCTGGGGAAAACTGGGACGCAGAAGACCCTACTTTTTAATAGGAGCCATCCTGGCTTCCCTGGCGCTTTTTATCATGCCTAACTCACCGGCCTTGTGGGTTGCGGCGGGGATGCTATGGATTATGGATGCCTCCATTAATGTTTCGATGGAGCCTTTCAGGGCTTTTGTGGGCGATATGCTGCCCTCGGAGCAGCGAACCAGCGGGTTTGCCATGCAGAGTTTTTTTATTGGCACCGGGGCTGTTATTGCCTCCGCGTTGCCTTACATGATGACCAACTGGTTTGGCATTGCCAATACAGCGCCCGAGGGGATGGTGCCTCCTTCGGTGAAATTTTCGTTTTATATTGGCGCCGCCATCTTTTTTCTTGCCGTGTTATGGACCATTATCAGAACCAAAGAGTATTCCCCCGAAGAATTAGAATCGTTTAGAGAAAATGAAGAAGCCAGGCTATCACAGGAGCATGAGGCCGATGAAATTTTACCTTACAACCGATTCTTAAAACGAAGTATTGTTTGGCTTGTTTTAGGTGCTGTATTTACCTGGCTCGTCTATTTTTACAGCCTTGAAGCGGAACTTTACATTTTAGGGATGGGCCTGCTGGTATTTGGTATTGTACAAATTATTACGGGACTGCTGGTAAAAAATGGCCATAACAAAAACGGGTTCGTGGTGGTAATTAACGATCTTGATAAGATGCCCAAAACCATGAAAGAGCTGGCAGTGGTTCAATTTTTTTCGTGGTTTGCCCTTTTTGCCATGTGGATTTATACCACGGCAGCAGTAACCAGTCATGTTTATGGAACGGAAGACACCACTTCCGAACTGTTTAACCAGGGAGCCAATTGGGTTGGTGTTATGTTTGCCGTGTATAATGGCTTCGCGGCCATCGTCGCTTTTTTACTGCCCGTGTTGGCAAAATACACCAACCGGAAAATTACCCACCTGATAGCATTGGTATTGGGAGGTATCGGTCTAATCTCCATTTTCTTTATTCATGACCCAAACTGGTTGATTCTTTCGATGGTGGGAGTAGGCATTGCCTGGGCCAGTATTTTAGCCATGCCTTATGCTATCCTCACGGGATCGCTGCCCCAGCATAAAATGGGAACCTACATGGGCATCTTCAATTTCTTTATTGTCATCCCGCAAATTCTGGCTGCCAGCCTGCTGGGATTTTTTGTCAAATCCATTGCCGGCGGCGAAGCCATCTACGCCCTGGTATTGGGTGGCGCCTCGATGATTGTTGCCGGGTTGTTAACCCTGATGGTGGATGACGTGGATGACCCTAACAGGAAGAAGGATTAAGTGTAATCTCACGATTGGAAACTGTGGGAGAGGTTTTGATCTCTTACACGTAAAGACGCACGGCCGTGCGTCTCAACGAGGGAGAGACCGTGCGTCTCCACGAGTGAGAAGCCGTGCGACTTAACGAGTGGGAAGCCATGTGCTTCAGTGAGGAAGAAGACCCTGCACCTCAACTAACGAGAAGCTATGCACCTCAACGAGTAAGAAGGCCTCACGCCTTCACCTGCTCTCGCTCCTCTTCCCTAAAGACAATATAACCCTATCCCCCAACCTTTTTCCGGGTATCTTCCAGAGCAGTATCTGTGCCGAAGACGTGCAGGATATCTCCGGCTCTTAGATAGGTCTCACCATGAGGAATATACGATTCGTTGCCTCTTTTAATAATCATTAAAATGGCATCTTTATGAAAAGGAATGGTTTTTACCTGGCGACCATCTATCTCTTTGGCGGTAACCGGAATTTCATCAAGACTAAAATTCTCGAACGACTCTACCAAGTCGTGGTAGGTGGTCGGTCTTACAATCAGATTTTCGATGGTGGTGGCCATAACCCTCCGGGTATCTACCGCTTCTACCCCCTGGCGTTTAAGCTCCTGTTCAATTTTCAGACTTCCCGAACGGGTAATAATACGCTCGTGACGAAACTCTTTTCGTAACAATTTACTGATAACCATGTTGGTTTTATCGGAACCGGTTTCAATCACGACATAATCTAAAGGATTAAGTTGTAGCTGTTGGTAAAGCTCTTTTTCAAGCCCGTCTCCTTTGATAGTCCACAACCCTTTGTCTTTGATTTCGCGGTATCGCTTGGGGTCTTTTTCGATAATCACCACCTGTTTCGAATGCAAGTGCATCCGCCGGGAAAGCAGAACACCGGTACTGCTGCCGCCAATGATAATGGTCTTAGTGCCTTCCAGCTTTTGCACGGGAGAGAGCATATTAAACAGCGTGGGCGATAGCAGACAGGTAACCACGGCCATCATCACAAAACTGGCATTGATACCCGGCGAAATAACTCCCAGTTGCAACCCTATTGCCGAGGCAGCAATAATGAGGCTAAGCCGCGACGACATTAAAAATCCGCCGGCGACGGCTTTCCGAAACCCAAAAAGGCGATACCACAGCAACGAGGGTAACAGCTTGATAAGAAACAGCACTGCCAGCAAGGCGATTAAAAAATA
>JANTGU010000063.1 GCA_024762735.1 Bacteroidales bacterium
ATCTTTCAACACCGCTTTATCCACATCAGGCTTTACAAATACCACGTACTCGTTCTTTTTGTCCAGCTTTTGGATATAGTTAATCAGTTCTAATGCAACCATATCCATTCCGTGTTTTTTTTCACGCTGCAAACGTTGACCTTCGATGGCTATTTTCATGTTTATTGGTGTTTATGTTTTTTAATTTGAAAGGCATTATAGGTATGTTTTGTATGGATGAACTTTTTATTACCTTTTCGAACACTGAAAAGGGAGATCATCATCATAAAAATACCCTTTGGTAATGTGATTACCGCTTTAAAAAAGCTAAAGTTATAAAATTTCCGCGGGATGGCAAATGCAAAAACAAAAATAATGCTGATTAAGGCCGCAGTCCATGCCATGGTCCATTCAAAATTGTTCACCAGCAATGATAGCGGAACCATCAAAAACAGCACTGCCAGCAACAATACCCTGGGCAGTTGTATGTAAATCATGGCACGAACAAAGTACTCGATGTTCCCTTCTGTGAACAGACTTTTCAATGAAGGAAAAAAATTTCTCCCGAAAAAATGGATTTGAGCCGAAAGCCAGCGCCGTCGTTGACGGGTAAAGACCTCCGCATTTTGCACCTTCTCGTCATAAACATAGGTATTGGGAAGGTATTCAACCTTGATTCGCCGTTTTGACAGACGCATCTCAATCTCTTTATCAAAGCCACCCACCACTTCCACTTCTTTCATCATTTTTTTGAACATGGCAAAATCGAAGGCCATGGCCGAGCCAATAAGCGCCGACGAAAAGTTCAGATTACGGAATCCTTTTCTGAAGATGCTGTTGTTAATCTCCTCGCTGATGGAGTCGAGCAAGGCAAAATTAGTGTTCAGGTTTTTTGCCGTGCGATGTCCCTGGACCACCTTGTAACCGGCAGCAAATGAATGATTGATGGTGGATAGAAAATCCTTTTCCATGATGTTGTCGGCATCTAAAATAACGGCAATATCGTAGGATTGATCCATCTTCTCGAAAGCGTAGTTGAGGGCTCGTGACTTGGTGCTGATCTCAAAATCTTTGGCCAACAGAGTGATGTCGTGTTTCGATAGGCGCTCTAATGTTTCCGGCAAAAAATGATCGGCAACCACCACGATATCATAGCGCTCTTTGGGGTAGCTTTGTTGACTGGCACTTTTTACCACTTCTTCTATCACGTTGTCTTCGCGGTAGGCCGGAATGATGATGGCGATTTTTCGCAGCACTCCATCGTTTGTTAGTTTGGGTCTGTATGGAAACAGGCTGGCAAACGAAAAAACGAGCAGTACCAGTACACTGATGGCGATATAGAGGTAAAAAACCAGTTGAGCAATTTCCAATATGTCGATAAATATTTTCATTACAGCATGGGGTTTTCGTGGATTTCATCATCGTAAAGATGGTTAATATTCCAAATGATGGCTTTATAATAGGCGGTGAAAATGGCTACCTTACCTTTTAATAAAAACTTGAATGCATTTTTAGGAATAGCCACGAAAAGCTGGTAAAAAATACCCAGGTAAAAATCCCTTCCCTCATAGTTTCGTCGCATGAACACCAGCCGGTTTCTATTTAAATAGTAGGTTTTTAAGGCGCTAAGTTTACCCGTGGTAACTGATTCTTTATGCAGTACATGTGATTTTCCGGAATAAAAAATTTTGTAACCGGCATCAACAATGCGCGCGCACCAGTCAGCTTCCTCGTAATAGAGAAAAAAGGTGTACGACATTAACCCCACTTTTTTAATAACCCTCATGGGGACCATCAAGGCTGCCCCATGGCCATAGGCTGTTTCTCTGACGTCATCGTATTGTCCGGTGTCTTTTTCCATGTAACCAATGGCAAAATTGCGCATGGTTACCGGGTTGATGGGAGTGTAACCCGCGTATTGAATGGTGTCGGAGCGGTAGAAGTATTTTATCTTTGGACTAACCGCGCCTATCTTGTGGTTGCTTTCCAGCAACTCAACCAGTGGCTCCAGAAAATTTTTAGGTACTTCAATATCATTGTTGAGCAACATTACATAATCGCCTTTGGCAGCCATTATTCCAAAATTGTTACCCGCGGCAAACCCATAATTGATGGGGTTTTCGATAAACTTTACCTGCGGATGCTCCTTTTTAATGATGGATGGGTCATCTTCAACCGAATGGTTGTCAACCACAATGACTTCCACGTTAGGATATGAAATGTTTTTCAGCGATTCCAACAGCTCGCACGTAATCCTGGCCTGGTTATAGTTTACCGTAATGATGGAAACCAAAGGGTATCTGTTGGAAGGAGTGTTCATGTTTATATGACAAACGGTTAATCATGTTTTACACCATCGGTATGAGAGTGCGTGGTATGAATAAACTTTTTACTGGCTCCTTTAATTTTAAGTAAACTAAGCAGCATTAATACAAAACCGGTGGGAATATACAACAGCGCTTTCAACGTTTTTTGGTTGTAAAATCTTCGGGGAATGGAAATGATTAAGGTAAAGGTGGTGACAATAAAAAGATATAACCAGTACTGGTGGCCCAAAAAATAGAGCCCGGCTGATAAGTCATGGGCAAGTACTTCAAACAACCATAAAATGGCTGTAATAAGAAACAGAATGCCCACCAGTAAAATTCTTGGCGGTTGGACCATTTGAAGCACTTTGTCAAAAAAGTCCACGTTACCTTTTAACAGCAATTGTTTTAAGCCATCGAAAAAGTATTCTTTAAAATAACTCAACTGGGCAGCAATCCAGCGTCGGCGTTGGTTTACAAATACATCTGATTTTTGCGTTTTTTCATCAAAAATGATGGCGTCGTTCACATATTCGATTTGAATGCCATTTTTAATAATTTTTAGCTCTACTTCTTTGTCTTCACCCACCGAGTCAACAGTAGCCATGGTAGATTTAAAAAGATGATAATCAAGCCCCATACCCGAACCGATTAAGGCCGAGGACATGCCCAGCACCCTGTGTCCTTTTCTAAAAATATGGTTGTTAATCTCTTCGCTCATGGCATCCAGGATAGCCACGCTGGTATTTAAGTTTTTGGCCGTTCTATGACCCTGTACGGCTACGAATCCACGGTCAAACGCCTCATTAATTTTAGTAAGCACATCCGGTTTCATTACATTGTCGGCATCCAGGATAAACGCCACATCATAATCATCACCAATCACCTCCATGCACTTGTTCAGCGCTTTCGACTTTTTACTTACTTCGAATACCACTTCCACCACCCTGATGGGAAGCTTACGAAGCGCCTCTAAGGTGGACTTTTTAAACGAGTCGGCAATAACAATTACTTCATACTTGTTGGTAGGGTAGTCCTGTTTAATGGCTTCTTCGGCCACGTGGATAATCACTTCATCTTCTTTGTATCCCGGAATCAACACGGCAAATTTTCGCTGTTTTGTTACAGAGGAGGTGTGTTTTTGACGATAAAAGAGGCCGGCGACACCATAAATAAAGATGTACAATGTTGCCAGGGCAAAGTAGAGGTAAAAGATACCTTCAATAACAGAAAGGGTGTAAAATAACGTATTCATACTTTAATCTTTTTGAAGTTTAGGTAACGAAAACAGACCCTTATGATGGGTAAAATGCCACCAGCCGGCTTTGCAAACAGCACGCGATAAGTCGAGCCTGCGTTTCAAGGCATAGGTAATGGCTGTTTTGGGAATGGCCAGCAAGTTCATATAAAAAAAGCTGAGTAGCTTGTTCAATCCTTTTGAGTTTCGACGGGCGTAGAGAATTCTTCCTCGGTTAAGATAAAAAATTTGGAAAGGGCTGTCTTTCACCGTTGAAATAGATTCTTTGTGCAGTACCAACGATTTGCCCTGATAATAAATCTTGTAGCCTGCTTTCTTGATGTGTTCAGCCCAGTCGTGCTCTTCGTAATAGAGGAAAAATACTTCTGTCATCATGCCCACCTCTTCAATAACCCGCATGGGAACCAACATGGCGGCGCCAAAAATGGAACCTGTTTCGCAGGTGATATCGTATTGCCCTTGGTCGGTTTCGCCAAACCCAATGGCAAAATTTCGAATGGTTATCGGGTTGATGGGAGTGAAGCCTGCAAACTGAAAGGTGTTGGGGGTATGAAAATAGTGTATCTTTGGACTTACCATGCCAATGTCACTGTTGTTTTCGAGCAGCTCCACCATAGGCTCTAAAAATCCGGGCTCTACCTCGGTATCGTTATTGATAAACAACACGTACTTGCCTTTGCAATGCGGTAAGGCTACATTGTTACCCCCGGCAAACCCAAGATTTTTTTCCGTCTTAAGGTAATGAATATAAGGGTATTTCTCTTTGATTACATCCGGATTGTCGTTGGGTGAGGCATTGTCAACAACAAATATTTCAATATTTGGGTATGAAATCTGCTTGATGGATTCTAAGAACTCGAAGGTTACTACTGACTGGTTATAGTTTACCGTAACCAGCGAGACGAGGGGAAACGCGTTGTTATCTGATTTCATAATATTGTAGTTTATTCCGTTGTTAAGCTCGGGCTTTTACCGACCAGGGTTTTACTCCTTGCAACACCATGTCGGTATACTCCCTGTCAAGTTGAGGAGCCATAAACAGGAAAGCCCAGCTCAAATATATTAAAATCCCGGAAGGCATCTGTCCCAACACCCCGTTACCATAGCTCGCTCCTGCAATCCCTACAAACCCTGCCAGCAGGGCGCCCAGCACCCCGTTAAGTTCAGCGTTTTTAACGACAAACAGCAAATAAAAGAAGCTCTTAAACATGATGTAGGATAAAATAAAGAGGTGAAGGATCAATCCCACCCTGCCTTGCTCAGCCCAAACTTGTACATACCAGGAGTCGGTAGCCACGTTGGCAAGAAATCCCTGTGGTGAAAATCGTTTACCCCAGTCGCCGGCAGCCCCAATACCCCCTCCAAATGGCTTGTCAGCCAGGTAGGCTTTCAATATTCTCCGGTTTTCAAGACGAACCAGGTAGGAAGCATCCTTTTCAGGTCTGAAGGCCGTACGCATACGTCTAATTTGCGAGTTTCCGGAACCTATGTTGGTGTAAGCAAAGAACACATAAGTAAGTGCCAGGAAGAAGCCCCCAATCACGATAACCTTTATGTTTTTACGAAGTACTATGTAAACCACGCCACCCAGCATGGGAACAATCATGGCACCCCGCGTTCCTGAGAGAAACATGCCCCAAAAGCCCAGTAGCGACATGGTCATGAAAAATATTTTGTTTCGCTTTCCCTTTATGGCTGAAGCCACAAGGAGCCCTACGATTCCTGCGGCTGCCTGCGAGGCACCAAACTGACCGGCATCAGAAAAGAAGGAGAATACCCTGAGTTCGCCAAAAATAATGTGGGTAACGGCACCCCCCATATCAAGCCATAACTGCTCTGCGGAGTCAACACCAATATAGTATTGTTTTAAACCGTTGAGGGTAGCAAGGATGGTGAAAATGCCCCATATATACAAGAAAATATAGAGATGTCGAAGTCTGTTAAAAAGAAGAAAGGCAAGCGGGATGACAAGCAGGGGATAAAGTGACATACCACGCATAGCATAAAACCAGGCTGTTCTGCTCAGTGCCAAAGGATTCACCAACTCCAACAAAGCGTAGGCAAACCATATTAGCATAAGATAGGTAAGGTCTCTGTTAATTTCTTTCCAGCGAATGCCCTGGTTAAACTGGTTAAAGAACAGCGCGATATAGGTCATTACCAACATACCGTCAATCGACAAACCCAACGGGACGCCTCTGATATACCGGGTGAGACCAATGGCTGTAAAACCCAATACCATCAAAGTAAAAATGCCAATAACAGGATAATTGAACAGCCGGTTGAAAAAATAGATTACAGGAAGGGCAACAATGAGCGCCACGGCCACTTTCATGCCCCCTTTAGCAATGATGATACCCAACAAAAATGTCATCAGCAATACTGCTAAAATCATCAAAGGATGCTGTAGCTTATCAGCACCGGTTTTTGATTTAAATGAATCGATGATGGGTTGAAGCTTCACGATAAAAACATTTAATTAATTCAGATGCTAAATTTAGCGATTTTTTAGCTTTAAATAGAAATCTTTAATAAACAAAAGTCCTTCGCTAAAAATTTTCCTGGGTTCTAAATCCAGCGCTTCATCTAAGTATTTGAATCCCAGGAATATTCCCAATAACGTAAAGGAGATGGTTACAACAGCTACCAGCTCCAAAGAGGTTAATGTGGAGTAGGTAACCATCGAATGGAAGAAAGAGGAAGGGGCAGTAACGCCATAAGAAACCAGTTTAACCGAGGTAAAGATGGCCACGAAGTAGTAAAAACCAAATACCACAAGGCTGTCGCCAATCAAGTTAGCCGCTGCCATATAGAGTACTTTAACAAAGTTTTGTTTAGGGCGGTTAACGGCATCGAGTGCCACGCCGGTAAACCTGTCGAGGGGTAACAACATACCATAAACACAAAATATGCGAAATATATTGGCTGTAATGGCGTACTGTTCTCCGCCAATCAAGGTTACAAAGTCTTCGGCAAAAAAGAAAGAGAAGATCATAACCGGCACAATCAACAGGGTTAAGCCGCCTGAATTTCGGTAGTACGATT
Source organism: Bacteroidales bacterium (assembly GCA_024762735.1). Classification (GTDB taxonomy): domain Bacteria; phylum Bacteroidota; class Bacteroidia; order Bacteroidales; family F082; genus B16-G9. Next base: position 6,589 of record JANTGU010000063.1, read on the forward strand.
TTTTAACATCCTCAATTCTACCCTCGATGCTGGCTTTCGACATTTCCGGAAAGGCGGTCATGGCAAAGCTGCGTAAAGGAATTTCAATAATCTCGGTAAGCTTCATCGGAATGCTGTAAAAGGCGACACCCACTGTGCCTAAGAAGGGGCTTAATCCTATGATAAAGGTGTCAGCACTCTTTAGAAGGTTACTGCCTATTAGGGTTCCTGTGGTGTATTTTCCAAAATCAAGGATAATCTTGCTGTCTTCTTTGGTAGCTTTAAAAACATACTTAATGCCATCCCAATTCAGCAGGGAAGCAAAAAGTGAAGATGCCGCGTTGATAATAACATAGGCAATCATGATAATCACCACATCTGACTTAAAGAACAGCATGTTGATTAACAGGTAAACCATAAAGCCACCCACCGTGATCATGCGAAGCAACAAAATAAGGTCAAACCTGAGTTTAGCCTGCAAAACGGAAAAAGCGTTGTTAAAAGGAAGAGTTACGAAGGCAACCACGGGAAACCACTGAAAGAAAAGATAGTAACCTGAATTATCTATGCTCTCTTTGGCTAAAAAATAGATGAGATAAGTTACTACCGCAAGTAGGGTAGTCGATAGCAAATTAATGACATAATTGGAACCGATGAGCCGCTTGCCTTCCTCCTCACCGGCACCTGACAAAAAGCGAACGATGGCTGTGCGGGTAATGCCAAAACGAAGCATGTCTAAAAAATTAGAAGCCGTAAGAAAAAGCACCCAGGCTCCATAATCCATGGTGGGCAGGCTGCGCACCAGAATCATAAATCCAAGCAACCCGAATACCGCTATCAGTCCATTATTAGCTAATGAAAGCACGTTGTTGCTTTTCAGTATTTTAGCTAATGAAACCATGGTATCTAAGCCTCTTTTTTAAACGAAAATTTGTACTTTAACGGGTATTGAATTACTTGCTTAATTTTTATGATATACGTGCTGTTTCTCTTTTTCGGAATGGTGGACAAAAGTTCCTCAAGCGCATACAGCTCAACCTTGTTAAGTATAACTTGTGGTTTTATAGGGCAAATTTCTCTAAAGGTTTCCAGTGCTCGCTTATCAGCTTTGGTCATTCGGCTGCTGGCTTGCAACACGTAAAAGGCAAAGTCAACTTGTTGTAACAAATTAATAGGGTAGGAGTGATAAATAATAGCAGGAATCTCAACAAAAATGTAACTGTATTTGCCATTGACTTTTCTTAAAGCTTTTTCCCCGATAAGTTCACTAAAATCTTTAATATCAATAAAGTTATCCTTTATATTATAGGTGTACGAAAAGTTATAGTCCTCATCGGATGCAGGGGTGTCATCAAAACGATAGTTGAGGTACAACACCGTGTCACCAATTTCCCTTAACCGATTTACTATTTTATGTCCTAATAAGGATTTTCCCGTCTCTTCCTGAGTGCTCAACAGCAAAACAATCTTCGGCTCTTTTTCAACTTTACTTAATCCCATTTTAAGATTTTGAATCATCATGTCGATGAGCCGACGTGCAAAGGCATTCAATTCAGGTGTACTGTTTCCGGCATTTAAAATGGGATAGGCACCGGCAAGCTCCATCTCGGTTTCTTTGATTACCCTGCTTGGGTTTTTCATCGAACTGTCAAAATACTCCAATACTAAAATAATGAAAGCAATCAAAACAAAGCCAAACAGGAAGGCAGCTACAACCAACACTTTAGTTTTGGAAGGCATAGCAGAAATGGGGAAGAAGGGTGGATCGACAATTTTTATGTTGGTGGCCATCTCTAAATTTTGCTGCTTCATTTTTGCCAGGTTAAGACTATGCAACAGCTCAAGGTAGGATTGCTCCGTAACCTTGATTTCACGCTCGATACGTTTTAGCATGGCTCCCAATGGGGCGTATTTTTGGTAGGTTCTGACAAAATCCATTTTCCGGCGAGCCAGCACCACCAGCGCTGCTTTCGCTTCAACATAATCCACAGTGTTTTTAAGCCACTCGTTAAGCATGTTTGATATGGGTAACCCCTGGGTAGAATGCGAGTAGAGGTAGAGCTGATCGACGTAAAGTTTAATCTTGTTACGGAGTTCTGTTTGTCGGGTCTTTAATTTGGCGATGGCTGCAGCGGTTCGCTCGTCGTAATCGGCTGTTGGTGCGTTAGAAATTATTTTAGTGGTAACTTCTGCCAGCTCTTTTTTCAACTGGTTAACTTCATCGCTTTTGAGGTAAAGACTGTCGCGTGCTGTAAGATGGGTTTCAATTTCGTTTAACGAAGCGCCTGATCCCGAAAGTCTTATTTGTTCATTTTGATAGGCTACTTCCAAATCTTCTTTTTGTGCTGCAATGGCTTTACTTTGCTCGTAATAGTTTATAATATTATTTTTCTTGTTGAATTGCAGGAGGCGATCTTCGGCTTTTTGTAACCTGGCATCGGCCAATCGTACCTGCTCTTCAAAATACTTTACCACCAAATCAGTTTCATTCTCGCGCAGCAGTTTGTAGTTTTTCATAAATACCTGCGAAAGTATTTTTAACGTTTGCATACAAATACCCGGGTCATCTGAATGATAAACCAATCTTACAAGGTCGGAATTGTTGATTCGGTAAATCTGTATTTCACTAATTGACCGGATACTATAATGGTTGTTTTCGCCATAATGCAGCAACCCGTAAATAAAGTTGGTATCGTTTGAAGTGTAAAAATTTGTTAGATTCTTAACGGTTTTCTCGTAATCAGATTTTTTTACTCCCGGAGGCACGATCGGGTCACTGACAAAATAGTCTTTTTCGAGCACTCTGCTATCAAAATCTGAGGAGGGAGGGGGCACGTTGGGAAGTTCATCATACACACCTTTATTATCCAGGTTCGAATTGCTTTGAA
>JANTGU010000064.1 GCA_024762735.1 Bacteroidales bacterium
AGGAACTCCGTGACCTTGACCTGAAAAAAAACATGGAAAGCAAAATCGCCCTTTGCGAAAAAACCGAAGAGCTGATTTTAGAAAAATCAGTACTTAAGTCGTTCAAGCTGCTTCAACAGTATCATGATGAGTGGCGCAGCATCGGTCCGGTTCCCCTGGACAAAAAAGACGATTTATGGGATCGCTTTAAAACTGCCACCGACAAAATCAACGAGCGAAGAAAAGAACACTACAAGGCGATTCAGGAACAGCAACAGCTAAACTATGAAAAGAAATTGGTATTCTGTGAAAAAGCGGAACAGCTGGTCGCTGAGTTACCTGAAAGCATTAAATCGTGGCAAAAGAAAACAGAAGATATTACCAACCTGCTTAACGAGTGGAAAAAAACAGGTCGTGCTCCACGTCAGGTAAACGATGAAGTTTGGGCCAGGTTTAAAGGCTCGCTCGACACCTTTTTCAATGCCAAACGCGATTTCTTTGCGCAGCTGAAAGAGCAGCAAATGAACAACTACAACCTGAAGTTGGCTTTGTGTGTTGAAGCTGAAAAAATAAAGGACAGTGATGAGTGGAAAAAAACCACCAACGAACTGATTCACCTCCAAAAAGAGTGGAAAAAAATTGGCCCGGTTCCCAAGCGTCATTCCGATAAAATTTGGAAACGGTTTCGTTCTGCCTGCGACGAATTTTTCAACAGAAAATCTGCCTACTTTAAAGACATCCACAAAGTAGAGGCTGAAAATTTCAAGAAAAAAACAGCGCTCATCGAAGAGATTAAAAGCTACAAGCCTCAAAACGACAGGGCTAAAGATATGGAAGTGTTAAAATCTTTCCAACGTCGATGGGTTGAAATTGGCCATGTTCCGTTTAAAGAAAAAGAGCGGCTGCAATCGGAGTACCGCGAGCACATTGACAAGCTGTTTGATACCTTATCGGTAAACCGCATGGAGTTGACAGAACAAAACTACCAAAAGCACATCGAAGAGATGATGGACAGCTCGGACGATAACCGCCGTCTTAGCCGCGAACGCAATTACCTTGCCAACAAGATGCGCACGCTAAAAGATGAAATCTCGGTTTGGGAAAACAACATTGGTTTCTTTTCCATCTCTAACAAATCGAACAAACTGAAAGAAGATTTTGAGAAAAAAATCGAAAAAGCCAAGCATGAGCTGGAAGTGATCATGGGCAAAATAAAAGCCATCGACAAGGCTATGCGTTAAGCCGCTTTATTCCATTCAAATTTTAAAAAACCACGGGCCTTTTTGTTCGTGGTTTTTTTATTGACCTACAGCGACCCAAAAAAATTTTTGTCTTTTTATTTTGTTTTGGAAAATCTTGCGGCAGCATACTGTGAGAGAGAAAGTGCAGGATGTTATCAGCTTCTCCTACGCCTAACAATCGACTGAACCACTATACTGAAAAAGCTGAATCACCTCCTTCGCTTCTTTCACATCATGTACCCGCAGGAAATTAGCACCCTGCTGCAAGGCCATCAGATGCAAAACAGAGGTGCCGTTTAAAGCCTCTGCAGGCTTAGTGTCAAGCACCTTGTTAATCATCGATTTACGGGAAATACCGGCCAACAATGGTAAATCGGCCACTCTCAACTGCTCCATGTTGTTTAATAAGTTGTAATTACATTCCAGACTTTTTCCAAAACCAAACCCCGGGTCAAGCATCACCTCCACCACACCCATATCGGAGAGCATGGCCACTCGCTCCTTAAAAAAGGATTGTACCTTGTCAACCACCCCCTTCACAATAGGATTTTGCTGCATGGTAGCAGGTGTTCCCTGGATATGCATCAGCACATAAGGAACCCCCAGCCGGGCAATGGTTGCAAACATGGCACCATCCATGGTTCCCCCTGAAATATCGTTTATCACATTCGCTCCTTCCGAAACAACTGCCGACGCTACCGAAGCACGAAACGTATCCACCGAAACCGGAACCCCGGGAAACTCCTTTTTTATCATTCTAAGCGGTTCCAACACCCTTTTCAACTCCTCCTCTTCCGATACAAAAGCAGCGCCCGGCCTGGTTGAAACCCCGCCAACATCAATCATATCAACGCCTTGATCTACCATAGTGCTCACCCGGTTGTGCAAAACCTCCCGCCGGTTATACCTGCCCCCGTCATAAAACGAATCAGGGGTTATGTTCAATATTCCCATCACCCGCGGGGTGCTATAATGAACACCTGCAAAATTGCCTTGAAATTTTTTTCCGCCATGTAACTCAAAAGATGTACTTTTATCACTCATTTTTGCACCCTTTATGAAAGGGACAAAGTTACGTATTTAAGCGCAGATTATTATGGAGAAAACCAAACAGCAATTTGAGCAGGTTATTGATGAGTGCCGTACTGTTTTTAAAAACAAATTAAAAGATTATGGAACGGCCTGGCGTATTTTGCGCACTGCCAGCCTTACAGATCAGATATACATCAAGGCAAACCGCATCCGCAGCATTCAGATCAAGGGAGAAAAAAAAGTGGACGAAGGTTTTGTCCCCGAATTTATCGGTATCGTGAACTACTCGGTGATGGCACTAATACAACTCGACCTTGGGTTTTCCATGTGTCCAGACCTGGATGAGGAAAAAGCCGCAGAGCTGTACAACAAGTACCTCTACCAGTCGCGCGACCTAATGTTTGATAAAAACCACGATTACGACGAAGCCTGGCGCAACATGCGCATCTCCTCTTTCACCGACATTATTTTAATGAAGCTACTCCGCATTAAGCAGATAGAAGATAACGAAGGAAAAACACTGGTATCGGAAGGACTGGATGCCAACTACTCCGACATCATCAACTATTCGCTTTTTGCCCTCATTAAACTCCTGCTGGAAAATGAAGAAGCCTAAGACGTTAAAACCGGAAAACCGCCTTCTTAAAATCAATCGTATTTTACTTGGGCTCTTGTTTATCTTTTCTTCCGCGGTCAAAGGAATTGACCCTATCGGAACTGCTTACCGTGTTGAAGACTACCTGTTAGCTTACGGGTTGGATGGGCTTACCGACCTGAAGCTCGTGCTGGCCATTGCCCTGATAACCACCGAATTTATTTTGGGATTTTCGTTGTTGTTTAAACTTCGGTATAAAATAGTGGCCTGGGGTACCTTTTTAATGATGGTCTTTTTTTTGGTCGTTACCTGGTTTGATGCCACCAAAAACCTGGTGCCTGACTGTGGCTGCTTTGGCGATGCCATCAAACTTTCAAACTGGGCTACCTTTTATAAGAATATTGCCTTCGCCCTCATGGCTTTTGTATTGCTTTTTGCTCAAAAGGGTCAACAACGTGCCAAACCCATCCTGCAAAATATTATCATTGCCCTGGCTGCTGCCGGTTTTATCTGGTTTCAGTTTTATAATTACAACCACCTCCCATTGCTTGACTTCAGAGCATGGAAAGAGGGCAAGGACATGAAAATTAAAAATACCGACAAGCAAAAAATTTACGTCATCTATCAAAACAAACAAACCGGTGAAACCAAAGAGTACCTTTCGCCAAACTACCCATGGAACGACAGTACATGGAAAGCCAACTGGAGTTTTGTGAATCAGCGGGTAGATGACTCGCAGGTGATAAAACCTCACGATTTAGTGATTGAAGATGCTGAAAGAAACGACGTCACCCAGGGGGTCATCGAAAACCCCGGATTTCAGCTTTTAATTATCTCCCCCGACCTGGATGATGCTAATGGCGAAGCCATGATAAAAGCTTCCGAGCTGGCAACGATACTGGAAAACGAAAATGTGGAAACAGCTTTGATAAGCGCCACCGGACCTGATGAAGTCAAAAAATACCTCAAACTGTACAACATCACCTACCCGGTGTATTTTGCCGATGACATCGAACTAAAAGCCATGATCCGGTCAAACCCGGGCATGCTGTTGCTTCACAATGGGGTGGTTGAAAAAAAATGGCACTACAACGATTTCCCATCACAAGCAGAAATAGAATTGTTGTTAAAGGAAGGGCAGTAAATTACGGGTTCAACCCACGCTCAGCCTCTAAGCTTGATCCCTAAGCCCGGCCCCTGAACTAGACCCCTGAGCCTGTCGAAGGGTGTCGAAGCAGTTGAAGGGCGCCGAAGTGTAGGAAGAAAGAGAACACGACTTGTTATTTACCTATCACCTCTCCATTCAAGATAACCGTATCAACTTTATTAACACCGTAATAATAAGGTAAATACTCCAGCGAAGGCATTTCTTTGGTGATATACACGTTGGCTTTTTTACCCACGGCAATGCTTCCCAACTGATCACTTACATCCATGGCATAAGCAGTGTTGATGGTGGTGGCATTGATTCCCTCTTCCGGCAGCAGCTTGTAGGCAATGCTTGCCATGGAAAGAATAAACTGCATGTTGCCCGAGGGTGATGAACCCGGATTAAAATCAGAAGCCATGGCTACCGGCAACCCGGCGTCAATCATTTTACGCACGGGAGCATACACCATGCCCAAAAAGAATGCAGCCCCGGGTAAAATGGTGGGCATGGTTCGCGATCCCTGCAAGGCTCTAATCTCATCATCCCCCACATATTCCAGATGATCGACAGAAAGCGCGTTATATTTAACGCCTGCCTGAACGCCTCCTGAAAAATCAAGCTCATTGGCGTGAATTTTTCCTTGCATTCCGTATTGCAACCCGGCTTCCAAGATACGCTCCGTATCCTCTACCGTGAAAAAACCTTTATCGCAAAAAACGTCGATGTAATCGGCAAGGCCTTCCAACGCCACCTGAGGCAACATTTCGTTAATCACCAAATCGACATAATCTCGTTGTCTTCCTTTGTACTCGGCAGGTACCGCGTGTGCTCCCAAAAAAGTCGATTTTATTGTCAACGGTGTCAGGGCTTTGAGTTTTTTAATTACCCGCAACATTTTCAATTCTGAATCAAAGGACAGCCCGTATCCACTTTTTATTTCCACGGCTCCGGTACCATATGCAATAATTTCATCAAGTCGAGTCAAAGCATCCCGAAGCAATTCTTCCTCACTGAGCTCCTGCATCTTTTTAGCGGAATTCAATATCCCCCCTCCCCTGCGGGCAATCTCTTCGTACGAAAGCCCTTTAATTTTATCCACGTATTCAATTTCGCGCGAAGCCGGGTAAACCAGGTGTGTATGCGAATCAACAAACGATGGCAGGACAAATTTTCCTTTGGCATCAATCACTTCCACCTCTTTATTATCCCACCAATGACTGTGTTCAGGCATACTCTTCATGGTACCAAAAGCGGCAATCTTACCCTCCTCGATAAAAAGAAAAGCATCATTTACAACATCAAGGGTTGCCATCTCTTTTCCTGCCACCCACTTTTTCGGGATTCCCGTTTCGACCTGAACCAGCTGTTTTATATTTTTAATTAAAAGTGCCATATTGTTTTTTAAACAAAAGTAGCTAAAAACAATACAACCATTAAATAATTGATACTGTCATTTATAACATAGAGCCAAAAAATTGTTTGACTTGTTGCATTTATATTATTTTTGTGCTCGATTATTGTAAATTAACAAAAACCAATTCCGATGAACAAACATTTTACACTTGTTGTATTTGCACTTTTTATTTTTGCCACGGGCTTGTTAGCCAAAGAAGTAAACAAGGCGACAGCAGAAAAAGTTGCTGTGAATTTCTTTTTTCAAAAATCCAATCAGTATGCCGGGCAGGTTGATTATCTCGACCTCAACATTGTTGACGCTTATGCCGTTGAAAACGCTTACTACGTCATCAACTTTGAAAAAGGTTGGGTTTTGGTAAGTGCCGAAGATGCCCTGCCTCCTGTATTAGGGTATAACTTTACCGGCAACTTCCCCGCCCCTCAAAATTTAGATCAAAACACAAAAAGCTGGATTACCTATTATGTGGACGAAGTAAAATATGTGAGAGAAAACAACATTGAAGCCGACAACAACCTATACAGTCAATGGGACACCTACAAAAACACCCCCGTTGAAAACCTGAACTTAAGAGGTGACAGGGATGTTGAGCCTTTGATTGACCCCATCGCCTGGAACCAGGATGACCCATGGAACATGGACTGCCCTGAAGACGCAGCAGGACCCGGGGGCCACGTGTACGTGGGTTGTGTGGCTACTGCCATGAGTCAAATTATGTATTACTGGAGATTCCCTCTCATGGGCCATGGCCAGAAACAGTATTACCAGGCTCCTTACGGTGTTATTAGTGCCAATTTCGACACTACCCATTACAACTGGGATGGCATGAAATGCAGCATCGACAACAGAAATATCTGGGATATTGCCTTAATCGGATTTCACGCAGGGGTGTCCGTCCAAATGGATTACGGCCCTGACGGTTCAGGCGCACAAAGTACCAGCGTACCCAATGCCCTGGTGAATTATTTCAGGTATAGCTCCAGTGCACAATACTTAAGTAAAAATAATTATAGTCAATCGCAGTGGGAAAGCATGATGCAGGCCAATCTTGATGCCGGCAAGCCCATTTACTATTCGGGATACAGTTCTGATGGCGGCCACGCTTTTGTGTGTGATGGTTACCAGGGATCTAATTACTACCACTTTAACTTTGGATGGAGCGGATCTTCCAATGGATACTACACCTTGCAAAGTGTTAACGGCTTTAACCAGGGACAAGGCATGGTTCGCAACATCTACCCCGGTGAGGCTGGTTATCCTTACGTTGCCAACGGTCCAGATACTTTGAAATTCAATGCAGGTTCGTTTACCGACGGCTCGGGCCCTGTGGATGATTACCCTGCAGGGATGAATGCATCCTGGTTAATCTCTCCCCAAACTGCTACTGATTCTGTTTCTACTATCAGTCTGCATTTTATTAAGTTCAATACCGCAAACAGCGATCATGTAATGATTTACAACGGTAATTCCGACAGCGATCCTTTGATTGGTGATTACTCGGGAAGCAACATTCCTGATAACCTAACCATCGAAAACAATGAAGTGTATATTACTTTTACCTCAACAGGCAGTGCCCCGGGATTTAACATTGAATACACAACCACTGCCCCCACATGGTGTAACGGAAACACCGTAATTACCGATCCAAACGGAACTGTTACTGATGGCTCGGACAACGGCTTTTATTACAACAACGGAGCTACCTGTATTTTCATTTTCCAAAACCCGGAAGCTGTACAATACAACTTCGAGTTTAACGAATTTGCCACAGAGGCTGACAACGATAAACTGGCTATTTATGATGCCGCCAATAATTTAATGGGTGAATACTCTGGCTCTGACCTACCGGATCCTTTATCAATTGCTACCAACATGGTTATCATGACCTGGGGAACCAATGCCACCATAAACGATCAGGGATGGAGCTTTGATTTTACCGTGGACGGAGTTGGGGTTGATGAAAATGCCTACAACAACTTAAATGTTTATCCCAACCCAACCAATGGCTTGCTTAGCATCAACTTTGATATTGAAAAAGCCAACGATGTGAAGGTTATTGTATCAAACATCAACGGACAAGTTGTTTATCAGGAAAACATCAACACTTTAAACGGTGTTTACCACAACAGCATCGACCTGAGTAATCAGGCAAAAGGTGTTTATATGTTGAGCATTGTAAGCAGCAAAGGCAAAACCGACAAAAAGATTGTACTTCAATAAAAGTCAATCCTTAAAAATGAAAGGCTACCTTGGAAACAGGGTAGCTTTTTTAGTATTAGGACTTGTGGTTAGGTTATAGACAAAAGCACCTTCTTGGGCCACGTTGTAAACAGACACTCCCTTCTTTTCAAAAGCTTCGGCTATTGCATTGGCAGTCCTTTTGGAAACTGATGGCCCCAGCAGCACCTTCTTAAACGAGAAAGTTTGTTCAAGTTTTTCCATATCAGGTTTTCGATTCCCTGAAACCAAAACCCAGTCAACAGGCAAGGGGTTTGAAAGCGGAAAAAAGTTGGTGTCACTAATCCTAACCATTGAAATCCCATTAAAAACAATGAAATCACCATCGCTCCAAACACCTTCGGTTTCGTTAACCCACGACTTACTAATGGGCTTGGTATTGATATTTAACCCAAGTTTGATTCGATAATTGTCCGTTGCAAATTTTACCCTCTTTGCATCCTTCAACAAAGCAGAGTCGCACAGCAACACATGATTTTTACCCTTGATAAGATCTATGGCTTCATGATTACTCCCTACATGGAAAACAACAATCTTTTTTTGAGTTAATAATTCAACCTCATGTTCAACCTGAAAAATAATCAACAATAGTATGACGCTTAATAGCGGTATAATAAAACGGTGCTCCTTTTTCAAGAGCAGTTGATAGCCAAATGGTAATATCAAATAAATCAACACGACTTTTACCCAGGGAAAATAAAGGTCTTCCATCCCTGACCAGGGCAGGTTCCCAATCAAGCTGATTAAATAGTTCATCAGGTAGATAAGTCCTGAAAGCACAAAGGCCACCCAGCCAGACACCAGCGGAATCCAGGATACCACCACGAACAGCATCCCCGTTGAAATAATAATGGTTGAAAATAACATAACAACGAGGTTGCTCAACAAAAACCACGTTGGGAAAAAATGAAAATAGTGGGTTGCCACCGGAAAAGCACCAAGCTGCGCTGCCACCGAAACAGCCGTAGCCGCCCAAACTTTGTTAAGCAGCCGGTTTTTAACATAGAGCAACCGGTAAACCGGACGGTAAAAAGTAACAATGCCCAGCACGGCAGCATACGAAAGCTGAAACCCCACATCAAATAAAAATCCGGGGTTATAGAGCAATAAAAAGAAAGCCGACATGGCCAGCGTGTTGTAAGCATCTTTATCGCGCTCTACCTCGTTACCAACTATGATAAAGCTAATCATCACGGTAGCACGCATTACCGAAGGGGCCATTCCCGTAAGCAACGCATACGACCACACCGACAGCAAAAGCAAAATGGCCTTTAAAATTTTCTTTCTTTTCGAGGTGTTTAAAAACTGCAACAAGGCAAGCATCACGAGATAAATAACCCCCACATGCAAACCAGAAACACAAAGCACATGCATGGCTCCCGCCCGTTGATAATTCTGACGTATCCCATCGTCCATCACCTCATCATAGCCCAAAACTATGGCTGCCGCCACAGCATACTCATCGCCATCAAGGCCGTTGGCCTGAAGCGCCTGCAATATTTTTTGCCGCAACCCAATGGCAAGCCCAACCAACCTGTTGGGAGGATGATTACCCACCATCTTAAAGTTACCACCGCGGACAAACCCCACGTGGGTGATGCCCTTGGTTTTCAAAAAAGCTCTGTAATTAAATGCTGCCGGATTGGCCGGCTTATCAGGGGGTTTGAGGGTTGTATAAAACAGAACTTCATCGCCGTACTTTAACCGCGTTACCGAATCCTTTTCCATGTAAAGCAGCACATCTTCAGGCAGGGAAATAGCCGCGGAATCAAACATGCTAACCAGCTTCACTTT
>JANTGU010000065.1 GCA_024762735.1 Bacteroidales bacterium
CGGGCTTCCCAAAACGGCGGGCCGGCGATGGGGTGAATGGCAAAAGGCATACAGATACGTGCAAAAGCGCTTGTCGTTTCGGCTTCAAACATTTAGGCAGGTTTGTGCGTAGGCGTTTGAATGCGACTCTTTTGCCGTAGATGTTGCCTTTTGCCAGAGCGCAAAGAAGCCCGCCTGAATGACTTTAGTCGGGCAGGCATTCGTTTTGGGTCGTTTTCTTTGGCTCCCTGCCCGAATGTGGTCAGGCGGGGTTTCTTTTCGACAAAAGAAATGAGCATAAAAAAATTTATTGATGGTGTCCTAGTGCAAAACTCAGGAAATTTGTTTTGCAGAGGGGTAAAGTTATCTGCCGGTATGGTTTGGCTGTTGCTTTTTAGTCGAAGCAGATTTACGCGAGAGGGCGAAAAGGCAGAATTGAAAAACCGAACAGGTACACATCGACTTGAACTTTTAGAACTACCTAAATCGGTGACCGTAAATCCTAAAACAAATTATTGGGGTTTAGAAGGTGTGCCCACCAATCCTTTTAACACATCAATAAATCCTCTGACATCCTCTTCCGTGGTGTCCCACGAGCACATGAGCCGCACTTCGTTAACATCGTAATTCCAAACATGAAAGTAGTAATGCTGCTGCAAGGTTTCGGTAATCGATTCGGGTAACAGCACGAAAACACCATTGGCTTTCACCTCGCGTGATACTTTTACCTGTGGAATCCTAACCAGCTCGTCAGCCAGCAACCGGGCCATGCGGTTGGCAGCTGTAGCGTTCTGCTTCCACAAATCACGGGTTAAATAGCGATCAAATTGAGCGGCAATATAGCGCATCTTCGAATGAAGCTGCATCCCCTGTTTGCGACTGTATTCAAAGTCGTTGGCAAGTACGGGGTTTAAAAACACCACGGCCTCACCAAACATAAGCCCGTTTTTTGTTCCTCCAAACGACAAAACATCCACGCCGGTATCGGTAATCATCTCTTTAAACGAAACCCCTAACGCCACAGCCGCGTTGGCGATACGGGCACCGTCAACATGAAGATACATGTTGTTGGCATGAGCAAAATCAGCGAGCGTGGCAATCTCGTCAGGAGTATAGACGGTTCCCTTTTCGGTAACCTGCGAAATAGAAATTACTTTTGGCTGCGAATGGTGCTGAAAGCCCACACTGCGTAAAAAGGGTTTTACATCCTCCGCGGTTATTTTCCCGTCATCGGATTCGATGGTATAGATTTTACTTCCTGATATCTTTTCGGGAGCCCCACACTCATCTTCGTTCATGTGTGATGAATGGGCTGACACGATGGCTTGGTAAGGACGCATCAGGTGTTGAACGCCCAACACGTTGGCCGCGGTTCCGTTGTACACAAAAAACACCTTTACCGAAGTGCCGAATACCTCGTTAAATTTCTTTTCTGCCTCCAGCGTTACAGGATCCTCCAGCTCGCCGTAGGCAGGAATGTGTCCCGCGTTATTGGTTGCAGTTAAGGCTTCCATTATTTCGGGACAAACCCCCGACCAGTTATCACTTGCAAAACTTTTCATTTGATTGTAATTTTGTATTCCATTCTTTTATGTTTTGTCACAATTTTTGCTATTAAAAGCAAAAATTCCGCCAAAACAGGTCTAATTTTTTTATACCCGGGGTTGCACCCCGGGCTAATAAGATTCGACCCTTACAGGGTCGTATAATCATTCCCCCCATTACTATTTCACAGGGTGAATGTCTTTAGACCGTCATAGTCATTCGGTTATTTTGATAAAGCGACCTGTTATAAGTTGTAAAAGTAGAATAAAATTAGGTTGCCTCACGATTGGCAACAGATATAGTATGTAACTTTGGAAAAATTACAATCCAATATTCTTATGAGCTGGAAAACCGGAGTCGAAAAATTGCTTACCCAAAAGCTAAACAAAGAGGTTCAAATTCTTTCGGATCACCCTTTGGGTGGAGGATCTATTAACGATGCAAGAGTTGTACAAACTTCCGGGGGTTCGTTTTTTGTAAAGATTAACTCGGCTTCCCGCTATCCGGGTATGTTTGAAAAAGAAGCCAAAGGGTTGGCCTTGTTGTCAAAAGCCAACGTTATTGCCGTACCCCGCGTGATTGGCTATGGAGAAGAAACCAAGGATGCTTTTCTTGTGCTAAATTACATTCAAAGCGCAACCAGAGTGGCCGGTTTTTGGACACGGTTTGGAGAGGCGCTGGCAGCACTTCACCGCAACACGGGTAACTATTTTGGACTGGATCATGATAACTATATCGGCTCGCTGCCTCAACGCAACAAACAACACGATAGCTGGTCCGGATTTTTTAGGGATGAACGGCTGGAACCCATGGTGGCCATGGCCTTTAACAGCGGCCGTATCGACCAGTCGATGATACAACGGTTTGAGAAATTTTATAGCCGGTTGGATAACCTTTTCCCTCATGAACCGCCCGCGTTGATTCATGGCGACCTTTGGGGAGGCAACTTTATGGTTGGCGAAAGCGGTGAGCCTGTTATCATCGACCCGGCAGTATATTACGGTCACCGCGAAATGGATTTGGGCATGTCGCAACTGTTTGGAGGCTTCGACCAGCCCTTTTACGAATCCTACAACAGTGCTTATCCGTTGGAACCGGGCTGGCAGGAAAGGCTTTCATTTTGTAATCTGTATCCCCTGATGGTGCATGTTAACCTGTTTGGCGGTGGCTATGCAGGCTCGGTGAAAAGTATTTTAAGAAGGTTTTGAGGTGCATACATGCTTGTTGCAAGAGGACGGGAGATTTTAGAATTCAGAATAGCGAATGTTGATTTTAGAAGTATTGTTTGACTTTGATTTTATTAATTGTTACACCCTTCAAGTGCACAACTATTTACCTAAATACCAACTGCTTGCGGTATACACAATGAGCCGTTGTTGGAAGCAGAGTTTTCCTACGTTTTTGTCTATTTGTTAACATACTTGAAATTTTTTCCACCGTTCTGTACTTCAATTTTTGTAATGTCATTTAATGGAATAGTCTTTCTTATAGTCGGTATAAATCGTGATTGAATGAAGGTAACAGCGCTATCTGAAACAAAAACTCTGTCAAAATAGCCAGATGATCGTCTATTATTTTCTCCATAAGTAAACCGAATTTCAATTTTGGGACCATTGTCAAGCTCGGCGGGATTCCCTTTTTTGTCTTGACATTTAATTTTAGTTAAAGGATTTGCCAAATATTGTTCAGTAACCCAAAGATACCCACCGCCAGTCATTTCAACCATTTTTAATTTAGTAGAGTCAACCCCTGCAAATTGTTCTTTAAAACTGTCAATGGAGATGTAATAAGTTTTACAAGAAGAAAAAAATAATAAGCCGATTATTAAAATTGTCAAGATTCGCTTTTGTTCCATTTTTCTCCTAAGTTTGAATTCAAATATCCCTCCTTGCTCCAAAACACCTTTCCCGCTACTTATGCACTTTTTTAATAAACTCCTCCACCTCGGGAACACCGCCCTGGTACACCAGGTAGCCATTGTAGGGTTCACGCAGGGTTATTTCATCGTTTACCGGAGTGAGCATCATCTCTTTTACCTTTTCAGGATCGTTGGTCTGGCCTAAAATCCATGATAGTTTTACCCAGGCTACTTCGGGCAACATGTTTCCTGCCGGGATAATTCCTTTGGCCATCATATCACGGCCGGTATCGTACACGAACATCTGCACGTATCCCCAAATGGTTTGGAGCGTCATAAACATGTGAACGCCCCTGGCATGGGCACGCTCGATGGCGGGATAGAGCTCCTTGTTAACATGGCCGAGTCCGGTGCCCACAAAAATGATTCCCTTGTAACCCGCGTCCACCATGGCATCCAACACATCAGGTTTCATACCGGGTGAATAGTACAGCATGGTTACCTCATCGCTAAAGTAAGGAAGGATTTTTACCTTTTTGTCGTTTCGGCGGTGGTTATAATTTTTTTTGATGGGGGTTATCTCTTTCCGGCTGATCATGGCCAGCGGCGTATCGCCAATGGTGCGGAAAGTAGAACGATACGAAGAGTGCATCTTACGCACCCGGGTACCCTTGTGCAGCAAACCGTATTCGTCGGACGTGGGGCCAAACATGCACACCATCACCTCGGCAATGTCGGAATGTCCGGCAGCTTTCATGGCATGCATCAGGTTCAGCGCGGCATCGGAGCTGGGACGATCCGACGAGCGTTGCGACCCCACCAGCACCACCGGCACCGGCAGGTTTTGACACATAAAAGTCAAAGCTGCTCCCGTGTGATGCAGGGTGTCGGTACCATGACCAATCACAATGCCATCTACCCCTTTTTCTATCTCTGCTCCAATGGCCTTGGCCAGCGAAACATACTGCTTTCCGCCCATGTTCTCGCTAAAAACAGCAAACACCTTTTCGGTTTCAAGGTTACAAATATCGGCCAGCTCGGGCACGGCACCATAGAGCTCTCCGGGCGAAAAAGCCGGAATAACAGCTCCGGTCCGGTAATCCAATCGTGAAGCAATGGTGCCCCCGGTACCAAAAAGTTTTACCTTGGGAAGCCCCGGTGTGATGGGAAACTCTTTTTCCGGAATCTTGTAATTGGCTTTTTTATAGCCGGTCTCTTTCATGGTTTTGATGGTGGTAACATCGATACCAATATTGTAACCGGTAATAATTTTTATCACGATGTGCTGGTCGTCATCATTTTCGGCACGTGGCAACACGGTTCCTTCGAACACCCCCCTCGTGGTGTCGATGGTAGCCGTTCCCCACACCCGTACCTTGTATTGCTGTAAAACCTTTAGCGCATCGCCTTTATATCCTTGAAAAATATCGTTATTCATTCTGTTTGTTGTTTTCAAATTGTTTTTCTATGCTCTTTTGCTTTTGTTTAAAAAGTCCAAAAAAGGAGACAATGGCACTTTTTGACACCAAAAGATAGCCTGCCGATGAGACCATAATAAATGATATAAGCTGAAAAATTAGCGAATAGAGCACCGATGCTGATAAGCTGCTGCCCTGATCATAAAACCATGCTCCCACCAAAACCGAGAGGGTAAGCCACCCTATAACAAAAAAGATAAGCAGCACCACAGCTACCATTCCCAGCGATCCAAATATTTTTAACTCTCGTGAAGCTGTTTTAACTGCTGACTTGATGGGGTTTGTAACAAAGCTTTTTAACACGGGCACAAAAAGCGTGGCCGCCTTTTTAATAAACTCCAGGTTGATGGATACTTTTTCCTCGATGGTTAAATCTTCCTGCTCTAACAGCCGGGTTTTTTCCAACAGCAAGGGCTTTAGTTGTTCAAAGTAACTGTGCAGCTCTGTTTCGATTATTTGTTGTGGCTTATTCATTTGTCCATATATCTTGGTCCTGTAATGGCATCACTTAGCGCCTTCATCTCAACGTTTCCCAGCGCCATGTTTCGCAGTTGTCCCATCACGAAGTTGATTAAATCGGTTTCTGAAACAGTATCCTTCCCCTCGGCAAACTTATCGATAAGGATGGGAATTTTATCAGTAATCTCATCCATCGTGTAGCGTTTAAACTTAATAGCGTTAAGGATGGAGTCAAATTCCATTTTCGGGTGTTGCACCAGTTCAGGTATCATTCGTAATGCCAGTTCCTCGCGTAAACCTGATTCTTTCAAAAACCTGAATAGGGGATACAACATGGTAAACTTAAACCCTTCGGCAGTTTGATACTGACCCAGCGTAAATTTAAGCCGGTGACCCAAAAAGTTGCCTAAAAACCTGGGAGAAACTTGCAAATCGATGATGATTCGCTCCATGAGCGGAAACAGGTTTTTCGAGAAGATAAAGGTATAGGTATCTTCGGGAACATTCCATTTTTTAAGCTGCTTGTAACGATTGATTATATCAGAGGGCAGGTTTGCTGACAGCTCCTCGATGTATTCGTTTTGCAGGGGTATGGGTGCCGAATCGGTGTCGGGATACATTCGGTCGGCACCGGGCAGTACCCTTTCAAAAATAGTGGTGCCGTCTTCCAACGATTTGCGGGTTTCAGGGGGCACCCCGTCGAAAGCCATTTTACAACGTTCTTCCACGGTTTCGATGGCGGTGGGTATATCGGCTTCATCACCCCAGATAATAAACTGCGCATCGTTGATACCTGCTTTCAGTTGCTTTTTAATCTTATCCCAGGTTGCTTCATCCATCAACGGTTCAAGCTCCTCGGAATGAATCATGTTGGGCTTTTCAAGACAGGCGATTACTTTCAGGCGATCAGAAAGCTCGTTGGCAAACATCTTACCCGGTTGGGTAAAGTGTGACAACACCCCTTTAAACCCGGGCAGGTTGATGGCCACAATTTTATTGTTTCCGGGCAACAACTCTTTCTTTTGAAGGGTTCCTGCTACCACCTCCACGGTGTTCACTCTCCAGCCGGCTATGTCTTTTACTTTTTTGGTTAACTGTTTTTTTATCTGCAACAAAGCCCACTGCCTGAACATTTCGTTGTGGGTTAACCCCGGAATCCATTTGGTATGAGCCACCCCTTTAATCTCGACACGGGTACCCCCTTTACAACTCACGTTAACATCCTGTCGGGCAGCCCCTATGCCGGTTCGTACTTTGCCTGTGCTACGATTTAAAAAACGAATGTAATCGCAGGCCTCTTTTACCTCGTCGGGGGTGGCGCAATCGGGATAAGTAACTGTTTCAATCAGGGGCATTCCCAAACGGTCGGTTTTGTAAACCCGGCGGTGCCCGACATCGGAAATCTCACGACAGGAGTCCTCTTCGATGCTAAGCTGAATTAGCCTGATCTTTTTGTGGGGAAGCTGCACTTCGCCTTCAACACCCAGGATCGCGGTTCGCTGAAAACCTGCCGGAATGCTGCCATCGAGGTACTGCTTACGGGTGATGTGTACCTCGCCCACAATGTTTAACTTTGAAAGCAACGATATTTCCAGCGCAATTTCCAATGCCTGCCGGTTGATTGGAAACGGCGGGGTATCATCAATTTCGTAGGTACAGGCATTTTCGTTGTTGATGTGGTAAACAATTTCCTTGCGGGTTTTAAACTCCATCAAAGCTGTTCCGTCGTACTCTCCCAGCTCGCTGAGCGTGGGGCGCATGTGACGGATTAACTCGGCATTAAAATCATCACTTTTGTTGTAAATCCCGGCAGGACAGTGGCAAAACAACTTTTCACGGGTAAGAAGCTGCTGATGCACTTCCAGTCCCGACATAAAGCCGTACTTGTCATAAACTTCGCGGGTAGCCTTTTCACGGGGAACATAACCGGTTTTTTTTCGGCTATCTTCGTAATTGCGTTTGGGATCAAACTGCATATAAATAATTGTTACATGTATTTTTCAAAAAGCCCAAATGTAGGAAAAAATAGTCCTTTACCGGGGCGAAAAATCAAATAATTTTACACCTTACTTTTCGTTACTTTTGCAACAAAATAATTCTGACATCTTTTGAAGTACTTGTTCAAATACGGTTTCCCTTTTTTACTGTTGCTGGTTGGCTATTCGGCATTGGGACAACCACAAAAGAAAAAAACAAAGGTTTATGTTGAACATGCCGACCTGCAATCGTACGATGAAAAGAAGCTGGGAAAAAATATTGAAAGCCTCACGGGTCATGTTAAAATGCGTCACGAGAACACTGTTTTTTATTGCGACAGTGCCCTGTTAAACAGCAAATCAAAAAATTTTAATGCCTTTGGAAACGTTCATATTATCGTAAACGACACCATTGAGCTGTTTAGCGACAGTCTCTATTACACGGGCAACACCAGGATGGCAGAGCTTTTTGGTGATGTTAAACTGGTGGATAAAAACACCTCCCTAACCACCGAACACCTGCTATTTGACCGCAACACCAACACGGGCTATTATTACAACAATGGTAAAATTATTGATGGCAACAACACCCTGACCAGCAAAGAGGGATACTACGAAACCGATGCAAAAATATTTTATTTTAAAAAAGATGTGGTGTTGGTTAATCCTGATCAGGAGACCTATTCCGACACGTTAATTTACAATACTGTGAACGAAACAGCCTATTTTAAAGGCCCTACGGTAATTCGTGGGAAGGAGGGGCTGCTCTATTGCGAAGATGGGTGGTACGACACGAAAAATGATCTTTCAAAACTGGTTAAAAAACCCACCATCAACCAGGAGAGTCAGTTTTTATCGTCCGACAGCATCATGTTCGATAACTTAAACAACATTGGTCACGCCTTCGGAAGGGTTCAGGTGTTAGATACTTCGATGCATGTTTTAATTAGAGGCACCCTTGGCGAAATGTGGAAAACCCGCGGTATGGCTTACGTTACCGATAGTGCTACTGCCATTTCGTACGACCAAACCGGCGACTCGCTATATATTAGCGCTGACACGCTATGGCTTTTTTTCGATAAAAACCAAAAGACAAAAAAAATTCTGGCTTATTACAACGTTCGTTTTTTTAAGGAGGATATGCAGGGAAAATGCGATTCGCTGGCTTACAGCATGGAAGACTCCACCATCAGGCTTTATTACGAGCCGGTGTTGTGGTCAGAAAAAAATCAACTTACTTCCGACTCCATGAACATTGCCATTGTAAACAACCAACCCGATTCACTCATCATGTACAACACCGCTTTTATCGTGATGCAGGACACCACCGACTCGTTCAATCAAATTAAAGGCCGTGATATGGTGGGTTATTTTTCAGGCAAGAAGCTCAAAAACATTGTGGTTGACGGGAATGCCCAAACAGTTTTTTACCTCCGGGATGATGATAACTATTTGATTGGCATCAACAAGGCCGAATCGAGCACCATGGAAATACGGCTTAAAAATGGCAAGGTAAAAACCGTTAGCTACAACGAAGATGCCAAGGAGACTACATTCCCGCCGGATAAATTTCCTGCTGAAGGAAAAAAGCTGAAAGGCTTCAACTGGTATGAAACCTTGCGTCCCAAAAACAAGATGGATATTTATCGGCGTGAGCCCTAATACCAACCCAATTTATAAAACTTCAAAAAATATGGAGTCCACATATTGCAATAGCAACTTGATTTTCCTCCGGGCTGAACCCCGGAGGACAAATAGGTTATTGTCATTGCTTTTTGTTTACTCCATATTTTTTGGAGTCTTGGTACTCGGACGGCTGGTTATGCTGTAACACCTTTACCTCCCGCACGCATTGCAACCGTACACAATCCTCTACAACACATTCAGCCTGTTAGCATCTTGCTTGATAAAGATAAAAAGCAAAATGGTAAAAGCCCACAGCGAGGAGCCGCCATAGCTAAAAAACGGCAGAGGTATGCCCACCACCGGCATCAACCCGATGGTCATGCCCACGTTGACCGCGACATGAAAAAAGAGTACCGACGCCACCCCGTAACCATATATCCTGCTAAAGGCCGACCGCTGTCGCTCCGCTAAAAAT
>JANTGU010000066.1 GCA_024762735.1 Bacteroidales bacterium
ACCTGCAACAAATTAAACCAACCATCTATTTGAAAAAAAATTAAAACCGAAATCCTATGGATAATTTTCATGACAACGGCACTGAAGTCAAGCGGTTAAAGGAGGAAATGGCCGAGCTGCAGCTTCGATTGGAGCAGATGAATGAAAAGCTCGAGAAGTCGGAAAGTTACAAAAGCCACTTTTTGTCGCTCGTTACCAACGAAATCATCAACCCGTTTACCTCAATTCTGGGTCTGTCGAAAGGCATTGCCCAGCTTAAGGATGACGAGATGGAAAAGGCACGGAAATGGGCCAATATTATCTATTCCGAGACCTTTTTTCTCGATTTTCAGTTAAACAATATTTTTATGGCTGCCAGGCTCGAAGCTGGCGAAGCCGCGGCTAATCCTGTTAAAGTGGATGTTTTGCCCCTTATTAATAATGTGATTGCCGACTTCGGGATGGATATTGCCAAAAAGGAACTCAAGGTCATGGTTGAGGATAACCAGGCCGATAAACTAACTCATTTTGTGTCGGACCCCGCCATACTCGAAATTGTGGTTGCCAACTTGCTTAGCAATGCCATCAAGGCTTCCGATACTAAAGGAAAAATTATTGTTACTGCTGAAGTAGAAGAGGCCATCCTACATATTTCTGTACAAGATTTTGGGGTAGGCATTGATGCGGAAAAAGAACACGAATTATTCGACCGGTTTAAAAAGCTAGACGAAACCATCAACTCGATTAATACCGGTAGTGGAATTGGATTGGCCGTGGTGCAGGGTGTACTCGACCTGTTGCATGGTACGCTGGAACTCGAAAGTGAACCGGGTAAAGGCTCGCTGTTTAAGGTGTCTGTTCCCGAGGCTATTAGAACCGAGTGTGGTTTTGCTACTGATGATGGGGAACTGTTTTTTGATATGGATGATGATTCCGAAAGCTTTTAAAGTTACATGATAGAATACAAAAAACATTTTTTATACCCTGCTGCCATGTTTGCAAGCAAAGAGCCGCACGTGATAACAACGCTGCTGGGTTCGTGCGTGTCGGTTTTTTTGTACGATACCTATCAAAAAATAGGAGGGGTTAACCATTATATGCTTCCATTATGGAATGGCGACGGGTTGGCGTCTCCAAAGTTTGGTAACATTGCCATTAAAATGCTGCTCGAAAAGATGAAAGGTATGGGCAGCCGGCAGGACAACCTGGTGGCAAAAGTTTTTGGCGGAGCAGCGGTGCTGGAGACCAAAAAGCAGGTGTTTTTTATCGGGGATAGAAATGTGGATGTAGCCTACGAGTATATGAGAAACGAAGGAATTAAGATTGTGGCTGCCAGTACACGGGGCAAACAGGGTCGAAAACTCCTTTTTAATACCTATTCCGGCGAAGTAAAACAAAAATATATTGAAAAAGTATTACAGGGTGCTGTTAAATAATGAGAAGTCCTTGTTGTAATAGTAAACGAATAACGTATTTATGACGGTTGAAAAGAAAATAAGAGTGTTGATGGTTGACGATTTGGAAGTGGCGGTCATGGCCATTAAGCACATCATTGACCAGCAGCCCGACATGGTTTTATATGCCTCGGCAGCCAACCCCTATGATGCCGTAAAGGTTATTAGCAAGGAAAAGCCGGATGTGATACTGCTTGATATCCAAATGCCCAAAATGGATGGTCTTACCTTTTTGCGAAAAATCATGTCGCAGCATCCGGTGCCTGTAGTTATGTTTTCCAGTGTGGCCGAAAAGGGCTCTGCCAATGCTATTAAGGCGTTGCAGCTGGGAGCTGTTAGTATTCTTCCAAAGCCTAAAAGTATTATCAACAATTTTGAATTTCATCAGGAGTTGGTTTCGACACTGCGTAATGCTTATGCCGTCAAGGACAGAATTAACAAGTTGATTGACAGGCATACACTTGCCGGGAGCCTGAAGTCTCCTTTTAGCGAATCTTCTTCAAAAAAAATGAGTGAGCCGAACCGGCCTTCCGGTAAAGTAATTGCCATGGGAGCTTCAACCGGCGGCACCCAGGCGCTACACTATATCCTGGATCGCCTTCCACCCGATGTGCCAGGAATTGTAATTGTGCAGCATATGCCGGGTAACTTTACCCGTTGGTTTGCCGAGAGCCTGGATAACAGTTCAGCCTTGAAAGTTTACGAAGCAAAACCGGGGATGGTTTTACACCAAGGGATGGCTGTGGTTGCCAATGGGTTTTATCACATGATTCTAAAAAAGACAGCAAATGATTTTGTAGTCACCACCCATGATGGCCCTCTTGTCGACAGGCATAAACCCTCGGTGAATGTGCTGTTTAATTCGGTAGCCAAAGCAGCGGGTTCCAGCGGTATTGGCATTTTACTCACAGGTATGGGCGATGATGGCGCTACGGGATTACTGGAAATGAAAAACGCCGGCGCTTTTACCATTGCCCAGGATGATCATTCGGCAGTAGTGTTCGGAATGCCTCAGGCGGCCATTAAGATAAACGCGGCTAAAAGAGTTATGAACCTTAACGAGATAATTAATTTTATAAAAAATATTGATTTGTGATAAAAAAATGAGTACTTTAACCTGCTAAAATATTTAATGGATATGCCTCATCAAAAAGAAAACATTTATAAAATACTGGTGGTTGATGATGTTGAGTCAAATTTAAACATGATAACCGATATCTTAAGTACTGTTCCCGAATACCGGATTGTGTCGGCAACATCAGGAAGGGCAGCCATCAGCAGAGCTAAAGCAAACTATTTCGACTTGATTATTCTGGATATTATTATGCCTGATATCAATGGCCTGGAAGTTTGCCAAAAATTAAAAAGATATCCTGTAACCCGCGAAATACCCATTATATTTTTAACCGCTGACACCAAAGATCCTAAAAATATTCAAAAGGCATTTCAGGCGGGAGGGTCAGATTATATACCCAAGCCATTTTCCAGGGAAGAGCTTTTGGGCAGGGTAAAAATGCAAATCGACCTTAAACGGAACAAGGAAGAATTGGTGAAGGCTAAAAATGCTGCCGAGATGGCAGCCCACGCGAAAGCTGTTTTCCTGGCCAACATGTCACACGAAATCAGAACCCCGATGAATGGGATTATCGGGATGGCTGAACTGTTAAAAAGAACACCACTGAATGTCGAGCAAAAGGAGTACATCGATATTATTAGTGCCTCCGGCGAAAATCTGCTTACGGTAATTAACGATATTCTGGATTTCTCGAAAATAGAAGCCGGAAAAATTGTGCTCGAGAGCATCCCCTTTTCTGTTCGTGATGAAATAAGAAACGTGATTAGCATTTTGAATTTCCAGGCTAAAAAGAAGGGGATTAGCCTGATTACGGAGATAGACGATGAGGTGCCTGCCTACGTGAAAGCTGACCCCGTGCGGTTAAAACAGGTCATTATCAATCTGGTTAATAATGCCATTAAGTTTACCGAAACAGGAAGCGTTACCCTGGAGGTGAGCTGTCAGGAGGTCAACAATAAAAAGCGGATTTTTCTATTTAAGGTCATCGATACGGGTATTGGAATCTCGGAGGAGGGTGTCCAACGCTTGTTTAAATCTTTTTCGCAAGTTGACATTTCAATTACCCGTAAATATGGTGGAACTGGGTTAGGACTGGCCATCAGTAAAAATCTGGTGGAGCTGATGGATGGCGAAATTGGGGTAGAAAGTGTTGAGGGCAAAGGATCAACCTTTTGGTTTACTGCCAGTCTGGAAGTAATGTCACCCGAAGAAGTCGCTGTATTGCAACAAAAGGAAAAAGAGAGTCAGCGCGGCAATGCTAAGTCGGAGATACGCAGCAGCAATATTCTGCTGGCCGAAGACAATTTGATCAATCAAAAGGTAGCCATGGCTCATCTTAAAAAATTTGGCCACAAAGTTACCATTGCCAACAACGGGATTGAAGCGGTTGATTTCTTCAGCAAGTTTAGGTACGACTTAATTTTGATGGATATCCAAATGCCCGAAATGGATGGTTTGGTGGCTACTAAGCTGATTAGAGAGTTTGAAAAGGAGAATCACAAACAAGAGCGAACACCAATTGTAGCCATGACGGCCAACGTGATGGCAGAGGATATAAAAAAGTACATGGATCAGGGAATGGATGATTTCATTGGAAAGCCATTTAAGGCTGATGAGTTAAAAGAAATCTTCCAAAAGTATCTTGAATCATAAAGTTATTATTTTTGCAAAAAATTAGAAAGAAAATGGTATTATCAAAGAGTCCGAATTTAGAAGGTATCGCTATTTTAATAGTGGAAGATGTGGAAACCAGTGCGCGCTTTTTTGAAGCGGCACT
Organism: Bacteroidales bacterium; assembly: GCA_024762735.1. Lineage (GTDB taxonomy): Bacteria > Bacteroidota > Bacteroidia > Bacteroidales > F082 > B16-G9. The sequence goes on from JANTGU010000066.1 coordinate 4,286, forward strand.
TAGCAGAACTAATGCTAAATTGTATTGGGCAAACACGGGTGAAAAAGCAATTAATCTTTTTGATTCCAACCCCGATATCGATTTAGTGATTCTTGATTTAAATCTTCCGGAAATCAGCGGTTTTGATGTGCTCGACCACATTCGTATGAGAAACAAAGATATTCCGGTTATCGTACAGTCGGCTTATGTACTGTCGGGCGAACATGAACGTAGCATGGAAATGGGAGCCAATTTCTTTCTGGAAAAACCCGTCAGGCTGGAAGTACTTTTTAACACCCTTAACCAGTGCGTTGTTAAATAAGCTTGGTTAGTTTTTAATAAATTGGCCGCTGTATTCAATGCTTTTGGTGACTAAGCGGAAAAAGTACATCCCGGGTGCAAGCCCACACACAGAAACCGGTTGTCCTTGGTAGTTGTTTATTTCCAGTAATATTTTTCCAGTCACATCAAAAACGACAAGACTGTCGTTGTCTCCGTACGTGAGGTCTTTCGGAAACATCAATAGCTTCTCAACAGGGTTAGGGGTGATGTTTAAACTTTCTGCTTCTTTTGTTTGGGGGATGGCACTTATCCAATCGTTAAATAGCCACAAGTAAGCTTGCTGAAACTCTGTTCTCCATAGATATTCATTGTGTTCTCCACCGGCAATCACATGGGTGGATACCTCGTTATTGTCAAAACCTGCGTCTGTCAGTAAATCTGCCATGCTGTTCATGTCTTGAACGGTTGTAGCACCTTCATGATCGCCACACATCAGGTAAAATTTCACATCTTGCTGTTTGCCCGTTTGTTCAGTAAAAGTGTACACGGAATCAGAAAACCAGTAGGAGGGAGAAAAAATACCGGCCATGCTGTAAACATCCTGATACTTTAGCACACCATAGTGTGAAATTAGCCCTCCCAACGAACTACCCATGATGGCCGTGTTTTCGCGGTTGGCAAGCGTTCGGTAATGCTCATCGATATAGGGCTTAAGGGTTTCAACTAAAAACGCCATGTATTTGGCACCATCACCCCCGCCATATTGCGGATTAGACCAAGGGGTATATTCGTCAATCCGGTCAATACCTCCATTGTCGATTCCGACTACAATAGGAACCTTAACACCGTTATCCGCTAAAGTATTTAAGGTTTCATCCACTTGCCATTCGCCGGCAAACGAGGTTTGTGTATCGAAAAGGTTTTGCCCGTCGTGCATGTACAAAACGGGGTAGCTTTTGTTGGTATTGCTATAATCGGGAGGCAGGTATATCCACACCCTTCGAGATCGGTTAAGCTGGGGCATAAAAAAATCATTGGAAACAATGTGTACATTTTCAGCAGCTGTCGAGCCACCTCCGCCTCCACCATCGTTGCGCCAGTTGTAAACTACCGTGTGAACCGTGTCGCCGTTACCAAAAGTAAAGGTACGATTGTCAATTTCTTCACCCTCAGGACCTTTTTCCACGGTCTCCCAACTTCCTCTCGTAAATTTAAACTCAATGACGGTTCCTTCAGGTTGTGCTCCCAGGGAAATCTCAAACAGGTTGTCATTATTAGGCCACAGCATCATACTGCTGTCCCCCGGATTCCAACCGTTTAAATTACCTGCCATAAACAGGGGTTGTCCGTATGGGGTGTTTCCCGGTACCGAATCTAAGATAAAGGTAACCTGTGCCGATGTGGTTACAACAACCAACATCAGCAGCAGGAGCAAGGTGTTTTTTTTCATGAATTCCGAAAACTAAAGATAGTTTAACTCAACAAGGCACGATTTAATCATTTGCCAGGTGCGTTCGATGTCGTGGTCGAGGCCAACGCTAAAGCGTACCAAACCCGGTGATAGTCCCATCTCCTGCTGAATGTGCTCCGGCACTTCAGAAGAGGTACTTTTGCCTGAATTGGAGAAGAGTGTTTTAAAATATCCCAGGCTCACGGCGTGGTAACCCACTCCCTTTTCCTGCATCAACTCCATAAACGGCGCTGCTTTTTCAGCCGTTCCCAAATCGATCGCAATCATACCACCATAACCGAACTCCTTGTTTCTTATTTTATCAAAAAGCTCAAAATTGGGATGCGAGGGCAATCCGGGGTAAACAAATTTCAATCCGGCCTCTTTAAATTTATGGGCGAGAAACATGGCATTTTCACTATGCTTTTGCATTCGGATATGCAGCGTCCCCAGATTTTTCAAAATCATGGAAGAACGCAGCGGATCCAGCACGGGGCCCAGCAGCATGGCAGTACCATCGTTTACACTGCTGATGGCGTTGATGAACTCCTCCGAAGCACAGATGGCTCCGGCTACCATGTCGTTTTTGCCGTTGATAAATTTGGTCATGCTGTAAACAACAATATCGGCACCCAGTTGAGCAGGGGAAATAATCATGGGGGTAAAGGTATTGTCAACCACCAGCTGGATATCGGTTCCCTTGACGATTTCTGCCAAGGCAGGAATGTCGGAAATTTGAAGCATCGGGTTGGTCATGCTTTCGGTATAAAGTACCTTGGTGTTAGGCCGAATGGCCTTTCGGATGCTGTCATGGTCTTCAATATTGACAAAAGTAACCTCGATATTGAACTTTTTAAGGTAGTTGTTTAAAAAGGCAAAAGTGCCACCGTAGGTAGTAACGCTTGTGATAATATGATCGCCACTATTGCACAGTTGTAGCAGGGTAGTGGTAATAGCAGCCATTCCCGAACCGGTTACCCAGGCTAATTCAGTGCCTTCCATGGCAGCCAGTGCATCCGAAAGGTAGCGGTTAGTCGGGTTCCAATGGCGTGAATAGAGAAAACATCCTGGTGCTTCGCCGTGGAAAGCATGGATCATCTCTTCTTCTGACATAAAAGTAAAAGTAGCCGAGTCGGTGATAGACGGGTTAACACCCCCAAATTCTCCAAACTGTTTTAAATCTTGTATGGCTGATGCCGGATCGTGTTTTTTTGACATGGTATTGTTTTTTTGGTTAACAGTACAAAAATAGTCAACAATGATTACTTTCGCTCTGTCAATATCAATTTAAAATGGTTTTGAATATTAAACCCTCTTACTTTTGGAGCACGATCTTTTCAGCAACTATACTGTTGTTTTTGACAGTTAATTTTGTATGGCCTGAAGAACCATACCGTAAGCAGATGATTGATGGCGATGGCAGGGGCTACTACGATTACCTGCCTACTCTTTTTATTCATAAGACGGTTGATTTTAAACGAGCTTTTGAATACGAAAAAGCCACCCAACCCCTTGAATACATGGGGCACAATTTCCATAAGGTGAATGATGTTTATATCAATAAATTTCCTGTTGGTACGGCATTGATGATATTGCCTTTCTACCTTGTAGCGTATATCATTTCAGTCGCGGTTAGTTTGCCGGCTGACGGGTATTCAATACTATTTCAATATGCAGTAGCCCTGGCGGCGTTGTGGTGGCTTTGGGTTGGTGTTTTCTTTTTAAGGAAGTTGTTGAAGAGTTTTGCTATTTCGGAAACAACCATATTGGTAGTTGTTTTGGGAATGATTTTAGGAAGCAACCTGTTTCATTATGCCTTTATAGATGTGGCTTTCTCGCATGTTTACTCCTTTGCAGTCATCACGGCAATTTTGTATTCATCACGGCGCGTATTTTTAAATCAAGGTGCTGCTTGGGTATATCTCAGCGCGTTTCTCTTCGGTTTGATAGTACTTATCAGACCTGTTAACGGACTGGTGATTTTGGCCGTGCCGCTATTGGCCGACAGTTTTACAGATTTTGTCAAAAGAGCTCAGGAAGTGTTCGGCTCTTTCAAAATGATTCCGGGTTTACTTTTAATGTTTGTTATGGGTATCTTACCCCAGCTGGTTATTAACTATTTGCAAACCGGAAGCCCGATTGTGTATGGTTACCAGGGGGAGGGGTTTAACTTTTTGCGCCCTCATGTTGTTGACTTTTTATTTGGCTTTAAAAAAGGATGGTTTGTTTACACGCCGGTTATGCTGCTATTAATACCTTCCTTCCGGGCGTTGTGGAAAAAATCAAAGTTTCATTTTTGGAGCTTCCTGCTCTTTTTATTGATACTGGTTTATGTTTTTTCGTCGTGGTGGAACTGGTATTATGGCGACGGATTCGGTATGCGTCCCATGGTGGAATATGAGGGTTTATTGGCCCTGGTGATAGCTTTGTGGATAGAAGAGCTCAAACCCGTGGCAAGGAAACTTCTGATGGCGGTAGTTGTTATCCTGTCTGCTCTTAACCTGGTTCAAACCTACCAATATTCAAAAGGAATTATTGATGTTGATTCGATGACCTGGAATGCCTACAAATATGTCTTTTTGCGAACATCTGACAACTACAGAAATGTTGTGGGATCGGCTGATGAAACTTTTTATGGGCATCTTGCTGCCAATCCACTACTGGAAACGCTGAATGACTTCGGTACGCTAACACCAGGATGGACTCCAACAAAGCACCAGGACACAACGGTATACATCTCGTTTCCTCGCAGCTATCCTTTTAATACTAAAGTGGTTTTTAGTCCCTCTTACCGTTTTGTGGCAGATAGTGTGATGTCAAGCAACAAGCTTTATTTGAAGATGGAATTATACTATTGGGAACCCGAGGTTGATGCTGCTCGCGAGGGACTTTACGTGGTGGATGTCCGTGATAGTATGAATGAGTTAAAGTTTTATAAGGCATTTCGTATAAAGCGGCTTCCTGATAAAGAGGTTTGTCGTTGGAGAGAATCGCATATCGGCATATTGATGCCAAGGCTGGAGGTGGGTGACCAGGTAAAGGTCTATTGCTGGAACAAAGCCGTAACCTGGTTTAATATTGATGATTTTAGCGTGGCGCTTTACGCTATTGAGCCCGGTTCTTAGGGGGAAAGGGGGGTAAGCAAATTTGGGTTTTTGCGTATAGTTGAATTCTTACTACCATGAGTACTTTCTGTGTTTTCTTTTGTCTGCCTGCAGGCGAGCAGATTACTTCTGACATTTCTTCGGTAGCTTCCGCACACTTTGGCACACTTCGACAGGCTCAGGGGCCTAGCTTAGCAACTAAACTTTCTCTCTCACGGTTTGTGACCGTGGGATTACTACCCTCCGGCACCTGTTAAACAAGGTTCACTGTCCGGGTTGGGATT
>JANTGU010000067.1 GCA_024762735.1 Bacteroidales bacterium
TAGACCCTTCCTCCGGTCACTTTGATTTTTTCTGTCCGAAAGGCTTTAGCATGCTTATACCCTTCCTTGTTATTGTACAAGGCTACAAGAATATTCCCTTCAAATGTTTGGATATGGTCAATTACCACCGTCAGGGTAGCTGTTTGTTGAGCCGCCAGCGGTTGTATCATGAGCAACATGATTATCGGAAAAGTTATGATGAATCCTTTCAATATTGGTAGATTTTTTTGAGGCTCAAAGGTACAAAAAGATGATGGACAAAAATTTATTTAAAAAATTGGAGCCCTTTTGAGCGTTCATGCACTAGCACAAAACTAAAAGCAAAAAATTTGATTATAAACAAGACCGTTTTCGAAGAAAAACAGGGTTTTTTGACAAAAATCACCCTTTCGGGTGATTTTTTTAAGGTAATAAAGTAGTTCATTTGCACCATCAAAATAGAAAGTGTTGCACGAAACCAACATTGTAAAACACGAATAATATATAAAAGATTAGGAAAGAAATGAAAAAATTAAATCTTACCCTCGTTGCACTGCTGCTAAGCATTGTTTCATCACTCACAGCTCAGGTAGCTGTAAATACCGATGGCAGCCCTGCCAATCCATCTGCTATGTTGGATATAAAAAGTTCAAGCAAAGGGTTACTGGTGCCGCGCATGACGCAAGCTTTACGCGATGCTATCGACACTCCGGCAACAGGACTAATTATTTACCAAACCGACGGAACCACCGGTTTCTATTTTTATTCCGGTACGGGATGGGTACGCTTTACCGAAGGCGTATCTGCTCTTGGTGATTTGAGTGATGCCCGAACCGGTGGAAATTCATTGTTCCTTGGCGAAAATGCCGGTATCAATGATGACCTGAGTGATAACCAAAACGTATTTGTGGGTCTTGAATCGGGTAAACACAACACCGTGGGAAGCAGCAATGTAGCCATGGGTTATCAATCCTTTAAAAATAATCTCAGCGGTTCTCAAAATGCTGCACTTGGTTACAGGGCATTGTACTATAATACAACAGGCGTTTACAATACCGGAATAGGTTATCAGGTATTAATGAATGACAGTGCAGGATCAGAAAACACGGCCATGGGAGGATATGCCTTATTTAACCTCACCAAAGCATACAACAATACAGCACTGGGATACGCCAGTCTCTACACCAACGGCACGGGTAACAGCAATACAGCTGTCGGCTCTAACAGCTTGTTTTATAATACGGCTGATGCAAACAGCGCGTTTGGTTACGGTTCCTTATACCACAACACATCCGGCCTGCACAATACCGGATTTGGTTATTATACGTTACATGACAACGAGACCGGTGACGATAACACCGCCGTGGGGTACAAAGCCCTAAAAAACAGTACTGCCGGCAGTAACAGCGCCTTAGGAAGCAATGCTTTGTCATCAAACACAACGGGCACCAATAATATTGCGGTGGGAGACAGTGCCCTGGCCAACAATAACAGCAGTAACAATAGTGCTGTTGGGAGCAAAGCTCTGTCAGTTAACACAACAGGTATTCATAACGTGGCTGTAGGAGACTACGCACTTACCAACAATAACAACAACAACAATAGTGCTTTGGGAAGCAATGCTTTATCAACCAACTCAACAGGTCATAATAATGTGGCCGTGGGAGATTACGCTCTCACTAACAACAACGGCCATTATAACAGCGCATTGGGAAGCCAGGCCATGCGCCAAAACAGCACGGGGCAATTCAATACTGGCATCGGTTTTTGGGCTCTTTACAACAATAATGCTAATAACAATACTGCCGTGGGTGCCTATGCACTGAAAACCAATCATTCGGGAACCAACAACACCGCCATGGGATATAGTGCGCTTACCAGCGATACAGCACAAGGTAACAGTGCCTTCGGAAGCTATTCACTCTATACCAATGTTAGCGGGGAAAATAATACTGCCATGGGATTTTTTGCCATGCGCCAAAATGAATCGGGTTCGGAAAATGTCGCCATGGGAAAAGCAACAGCTTACAACAATACTTCAGGAAAATATAATTGTGCCATTGGATATGATGCCTTATATCAAAACAAACATGAAGATGGTAATACTGCCATGGGTTATGAGTCGATGTTTAGTGACACGGCAGGGCACCACAATGTAGCTATCGGTTATCAAACATTGAGAAATGCTACCGAAGGAAATTATAATGTAGCTATTGGAGCTCATGCCATGCAAAACGCTACTGTCATGGGTTACACGGTGGCTATCGGCGACTCTGCTTTGATGAACAATGGTGCCGGTGCCTCTTTCTATTTACATGCCAAAAATAATACCGCCGTAGGCTCTCGATCGCTCTATACCAACACCACGGGTTATGGCAATACAGCACTCGGTGCCAAATCGCTCCAATTGAATACAGAAGGTGCGTACAATACTGCCCTGGGATTTAAATCTTTACCGTTAAACACGAACGGAACAGCCAATATCTCCATCGGAGCAGGATCCATGTACAATAACACATATGGACATTTTAACGTGGCCATGGGATACTTTGCGCTGGGCTCAAACACTGAAGGAACGAACAATGTGGCTATCGGAACCTCGGCATTATACAGCAACACCTACGGTGACAGTTGTGTGGCGATAGGTTACGATGCTTTGTACAACAATACTGTTAACAACGCTGTGGCAGTTGGGCATCGTGCAGCATTCAGCAACACAACCGGGAATTACCTGACCGCAATCGGGTGCAAAGCACTTAACGCCAATACCACCGGCGATTATAATACGGCTCTGGGGTACGAATCGATGTTGGCAAACACAACCGGAAAACACAATATTGCCATCGGATATCATACCATAAAAACGGCTACCGGAGCTTTTTACAACATTGCCATCGGAACCGAAGCGCTGGAAAGTAGTACCAATGGCTCCAATATTGCCGTTGGTTATCAGGCCATGCAAAACACTGGTAATTCCTATCGAAATGTGGCAATCGGGCAATATGCCGCACAAGGTTCCACGGGAAATTACAATGTTGCCATGGGCTTCAATGCATTATCCGGCAATACCTCGGGATATGCAAATACTGCCATTGGCTATCAGGCGTATCTAAGTAATAGTTATCATAATTCAACAGCCCTGGGTGCCAATGCAGCCGTTACTAACGATAACATGATTAAACTGGGAGATAACAGTGTAACCTGGATTGGCGGCCATTCAGCCTGGAACAATACCTCCGATGGCAGGTTTAAAAGAAACGTCAAAGAGGATGTAGCCGGCATCGATTTCATCATGAAACTTCGTCCGGTTACCTACACCTGGGATATTCAATCGTTAAACCGGTACATGGGCATCCCCGATTCGGCAAACAACATGATGATGAATGATATCCGTGAAGAAGAACAGGTAATCCATACCGGTTTTATAGCCCAGGAAGTGGAACAAGCTGCCAAAGAGACTCATTTCACTTTTGACGGGGTTCATCATCCTGCCAACGATAAAGACCCCTACTCGTTGGCCTATGGCGAATTCGTTGTACCCCTGGTGAAAGCTACCCAGGAACAACAAAACGAGATAGACAGATTAAAAACCGAAAACAACGAACTGAAAAAACGACTGGAAAGACTGGAAAAATTGGTGGGGAATTAGTTTTACCTGAAGAGACGCAAGGCCTTGCGTCTCCACGAGCAGCAGGCCTTGCTTCTCCATAAACAGGAAAGCCTTGCGTCTCCACAAGCAGGAAAAGAGAGCTTTGCCCTCGAACAAGGAAACAATCACCGCGTGATACACGCTCAAAGATAAAACCAAAGGTAGGAAATTTGGTCAACCACCAAGCCCTGTAATAAATGCGGGGCTGGTGGTTTTTGTAAAATAATGGTGAACAAGGGATTTATTCCTGACGGGCAATCCGTTTTCGGAGGAATGCCAAACTCTCCCTTCGACATTCTACAATAACTTTTAATGACGGTTCTGAGCTTGATTCCGAAGCTTCGGTTGCTTCGGTTGCTGAGCTTGTCGAAGTAACCGAAGTAATCGAAGTAACCCGATAATTTCGAAGCACCAAATAACGCCCAACCGAAAGGAGAGTAAATGACCATTGAATGACGGCCGATGCAAGGAGGCCAAATTACGGCGACCGAAGGGAGCCAAATTACGTGAGCCTCCCGGCGAACAAATAACGCGAAGCAAATGACGCACGAAGTGCAAATTACGACAACTGAAAAGATCCCTCCTTTACAACCGGTAATAAGCCGCAAGCACCAACGCGTCGTTAAACTGTCCAAACCAAAAAAGACGCTTGGCGTCGCCGGTAACATTGTTTTGCCGAATATTAATCATTGAGCTGTTTGCCCGGAGGCCGGCACTAATCCGTTCATTAATAACAATCTGCATACCCAGGTTAAGCTGAAAGGTTAGTCGCGTAGGGCGATTGGCATTCTCTTTGTCACTAATAATAAGCTGATCGCTTGCCTCGTAATAGTGCACTAGCACGCCCATCGAGGGGCCGGTTTCAATAATAAACCTACCTGTTTTAAATTGGTAGAGCAGCGGCAGCTCAACATAATCGACCCTGAAAATATAAGGAAAATCAGCAGGGTTTTTTTCGTAGTTGGGATTGTGGCGCGATCCTTTTTGGAAGTAGGCAAGCTCTAATTGAAGCGCTGAGTGCTCGCCATAATCAAAATTTACCCATCCCCCGGCAAAAATACCGGCCTTGTTGAAACCCCAGTAACCATCACCCGCTACCTGGGTAGCCGCCAATCCTAAAGTAACACCTCCTTTAAAGCTTTGAGCAACAATTCCCCCATGCAACACTAAGGCCACTATAAATAAAAGTAAAATCTTGATTTTCATACCTATCTGTTTAGGCAATAAAAGTAATTTATTTTTTATTACCGCTGCCAATGGATATCCAAACCGCACAGTTTAACGATAAATTAACACTACTATTGAGGGCGTTTTCTTAATTTACTTACTTTCGTTTCAAATTGTACAACATGGACAAAAGTAAATTTCACCTTTTAATCGTCGATGATGAGCCTGACATTATCGAGTTTGTAAGCTACAATCTTTCGCGCGAGGGTTATCAGATAACCAGTGCTAAAAACGGACTTGAAGCGGTAGAGCAAGTGAAAAAAAACAAACCCGACCTGATTTTAATGGACATCATGATGCCGGTAATGGATGGTATGACGGCGGTGTCAAAAATAAAAGCACTCCCCGGAACCAATGATATTATGATTGTTTTCCTGACCGCCCGGTCGGAAGATTACTCGCAGGAGGCAGGTTTTGAGGCTGGCGCCGATGATTACATTTCCAAACCCATCAAACCTAAAATTCTTGTTCACCGGATTAATGCTTTACTACGCCGAGTTACCAAAGCCGACACCCTTGGTAAGCTTATTGAAAGAGGCAACCTGGTTATTGATTCCACCAAATACGTGGTAATTTATCAGTCCAACCAGGTGGTATTACCCCGCAAAGAATTTGAACTGCTTCAGCTTTTGGCTTCCCACCCCGATAAAGTTTTCGGGCGCGAAGAGATATTGGCCAAGGTTTGGGGAAGAGATGTAGTGGTCGGGGATCGAACCATTGACGTGCACATTCGAAAAATCCGTGAAAAAATTAATAACGACATCATCATCACCATAAAAGGCGTTGGTTATAAATTTGTTGAACAAGTTTAATGTATGAAACTCTATAAGTTAAGCCCCCGTAATGTTGCCCTTATTGACGCCCTGTTCGTTACATTGGTGTTTATTGCTGCCTATATTATTATTTCGTTTATTTGGTTTGACTTTAGAGTGGTACCCTTTATAATCAGCGCTCCGTTTGTATTTTTCGCCAACTTTTTAATTATCCGTTACTCTTTTAACCATATTATTTTTGACCGGATAAAACTAATTTACAAGGTCATTGGCCGTTTTCCCAACCAAAAAAAGAAAAAGAAAAAAGGCGCTAATCCACTAGAAACCATTCAGGAAGTAGTTTATCAATGGAGTGAAGACAAAAACAAAGAGATTAAGGAGTTAAAACGGATGGCTACCTACCGCCGTGAATTTTTGGGCAACGTATCGCACGAGCTGAAAACTCCAATCTTTAATATACAAGGCTATGTTTCGACCCTGCTCGACGGGGGACTGGAAGATGACAAGATCAACCGCAGGTTTTTATCAAAAACTGAAAAAAGCATTGAGCGCCTGATAAATATTGTTAACGATTTGGAAAGCATTACCAAGTTGGAGTCGGGCGAAGTCAAGCTTAAAGAAAAAGAATTTAACCTTTACGAGCTTGTTGAAGAGGTGGTGGATTTTTTAGAAATGAAAGCTCAAAAATCGAATACTACGATAACCATTAAACCCAGGCTACCCGTGCCGTTTGTGGTAAAAGCCGACAAGGAAGCCATCAGGGAAGTGTTGATAAACCTGGTTGACAACGCCATAAAGTACGGTGACAAGCACATTAATATCGTCAGAATTAAGCTGTACGACATGGACGAAAAAATCCTCACCGAGGTTACCGATAACGGAGTGGGAATTTCGCAAGAGTATTTACCCCGCATTTTCGAGCGCTTTTTCCGTACTGACAAGGGGCGCTCCCGCGACAAGGGCGGCTCAGGACTTGGTCTTGCCATCGTGAAGCACATCATCGAGGCACATCGTCAAACCATTACAGCCCGTAGCAACATAGGCGAGGGCACCACCTTTTCGTTTACACTGCAAAAAGCATAAAGAGTATTGCCTGCTGTAAAATAATGAGTCCGGCACCTTCGTTTACTCTACACACACCAAACTTGTCTATCTTTGCACAAACTTGTCAGGCAGGCACAGTAAAACAAAAAGCCTCAACAGCAAATTAGACAAAAAGTTAGAATAAATGAAAAAGCTATATCAGTACATGCTCCGCTCCTACTTGGGGCCTTTTCTGTTTACCTTTTTCATCGCGCTGTTTATTTTGCTGATGCAGTTTTTATGGAAATGGATTGACGAATTCGTGGGAAAAGGTTTGGAGTGGGATGTGATGACCCGGCTGCTTTTTTACGCTTCCACCACCTTTGTCCCCATGGCGCTCCCGTTGGCCATTCTGCTCTCTTCCATCATGGTTTTTGGAAACATGGGTGAATACTACGAACTGGTAGCCATCAAGGCTTCGGGCATATCGTTGCGTACCGCCATGAAACCGCTGGTTATTCTTTCCATCGTTATCAGCTTTGGAGCTTTCCTCTTTTCCAACTACGTGTTGCCGGTTACCAACTTAAAGTTTGGAGCGTTGCTCTACGATGTAAGACAAAAAAAGATGACCTTTAACCTCTCGGAGGGTATTTTTTACAACGGCCTCGAAAACTACGTCATCAGGGTTGACAAAAAGGACAAGGACGACAAAACCATTTACGGGGTTTTGATATACAACCATACTTCCCGGCTGGGAAATGTTGAAGTGGTATCGGCCAAAAAAGGCATCATGGAGCTCACCCCCGACCAAAAAAAGGTGGTCTTTACGTTGTTTGATGGTTACAACTACAAGGAAGTGACCAACCAAAAAAAATACCGGATAACCCGCCCGTTTGAGTATGTGAAGTTTAAAAAACAGGTGTTGGTCTTTGATTTGTCGGCCTTTAAACTGAACAAAACCAACGAAGATCTTTTTAAAAACCACTACACCATGCTCAACATCCGGCAACTAAACACGGCTATCGACTCGTTAAGCAGCAAACTAACAAATCGTCATAAAACTTTTAAGGAATCCTTTATAAAAAAACTGAGTGTAGCAGGACTTCCAAAACCTCCAACCAAAAACAATCATTCCTCGCAGCAGCAAAAAACAACGGACATCATGTCACTTTTTCCCGATTCTGTGTTACAAGCCGGTGCCAAGCACGAACATCCCGTGTTGGCGGACAACACCTTGTCGGACAGGGCTAAAATATTGGAATATGCTTTAAAGGAGGCCAGAAACCTGAAAGAAAGCGTGGTTTATTACAGAACAGAAAAGCAGGGAAAAGAGCAGCTCATAACCCGCCACGAGGTGGTTTGGCATCAAAAGTTCAAGCTTTCCATAGCCTGCCTGCTGTTCTTTTTCGTGGGGGCACCCCTGGGCGCTATCATCCGAAAAGGAGGGCTGGGCATGCCGGTGGTGATGTCGGTATTAATTTTTGTAATTTATCATGTTATCTCGATGACCGCCGAAAAAGCGGTTAAAACCGGCGAAATGGATGTTACCTTCGGCATTTGGCTTTCAACAGCAGTTATCTTACCCCTGGGGCTTTTCTTAACCTGGAAAGCCACTACCGACGCACCCCTGTTGGATATTGAAAGCTGGACACAGACCTTTGAAAAATTAACCCTGTCGGGCAAGAAAAAAATCAGAAAAAAGAAACAACTTAACGGTTAACACGTGAAAATACTCTTTGTTTGTAACAAGTCGCCCTGGCCCCCCAAAGAGGGTGGTCCCATTGCCATGAACAACATCATCGAGGGAATGATTGAGCGTGGGCATCAGGTTAAGGTACTGGCTGCCATCACCAACAAATATACCATCTCGATCGAGGAAGTCCCGAAAGAATACCGTGAAAAGACCCGCCTCGAACTGGCCTATATCAACCTTAAGGTAAAACCCGTGGCCGCGTTCCTAAACCTCTTCACGGGCAAATCGTATCACGTTGAGCGGTTTATCTCAAAAGATTTTGAACGAAAGCTAACGGCCATTCTGCAAAAAGAAACCTTTGATATCGTTCAGGTCGAGATGCTTTACATGTCACCTTACCTAAAAATTATCAGGAAATTTTCAAAGGCGAAAGTCGTGCTAAGAGCACACAACATCGAACACCTTATCTGGAAAAGAGTGGCTATCGAAGAGCAAAATATTGCCAAAAAACTATACCTGCGTCATCTGGCAACCACGCTTGAAAATTATGAAAAAAGTATTTTAAACCAATACGATGGCATTGTACCCATCACCAAAAAAGATGCCCGGTTTTTTTCTAACGAAACAGATGTGCCCGTGGAAGCGGTATCCTTTGGAATTAACTTCGACAAAATTCCTTTTCAATCGGAATCCAAATCCGAACATGCACTTTTTCATATTGGTTCGATGAACTGGATTCCCAACATTGAAGGGATTAAATGGTTTTTGAATGAGGTGTGGCCTGATGTGGTGGATAGCTTCCCAACGTTAAAACTCTATCTCGCCGGCCGCGAAACCCCCGACTGGCTTAAGAAGTCTGAAATACCCAACGTGGAGGTAGTTGGAGAGGTTCCTGATGCCTTCGAATTCATGGCCTCAAAAACCATGCTGATAGCCCCGCTTTTTTCGGGGAGCGGCATCAGGATAAAGATTATTGAAAGCATGGCCATGGGTAAAGCGGTGATTGCCAC
>JANTGU010000068.1 GCA_024762735.1 Bacteroidales bacterium
AAAAACGATTAACTTTAACTTTTCCAAAGTTTTAAACTTCAACTTTTCCAAAGTTTTAAACTTCAACTTTTCCAAAGTTTTAAACTTTGGAAAAGTTAATGAAAGTTTTTCGTTTTATTTGCAGGCATTAAAACTCTATGGATGAATTATCGATTGTTTATAGTTGTTTTGTTGTTGATTGCTTCCTGTTCAAAACCAGACCGGAAAGAGCCTGATGCACCTGTTACTGACTTTTTTGTTCACGGAGCTGACCTGTCGGCTTTTCCTCAAATTGATTCGGTGCATCCCATATTTTACAATGCAAGCGGACAAAAGGAGGATTTTTTATCTATCCTTAAAAATAGTGGTGTTAATACTGTCAGGTTGAGGCTGTGGAATCATCCTGCCACCCGGCACTCCTCGTTGGATGAGGTAAAGATGTTTTCAGCCAAACTTCGGGCGATGGGCTTTAAGTTGTGGATTGACCTTCACTATTCCGATACCTGGGCTGACCCGGGGCAACAGGAGCCGCCCGTAGCCTGGCAAGGGATATCATTTGAGGCACTCAACGACAGCGTGTACAGTTTTACACGAAAAGTAACTTCTGAAATTGAGCCCGACTTTATCCAGATAGGAAACGAAATTAACCCTGGCTTTTTAATTCCTGACGGTTCCATCAGTAACGAAATGCAGTTTCTGATGTTGTTGTCATCGGGTGTAAAGGCAGTACGTGATTTTTCCGATTCCACTAAAATTATCATCCATTACGCGGGTATCACGGGAACAGATTGGTTTTTTTCAAAGGTCAGTACCATTGATTACGACATCATTGGCATATCCTATTACCCGGTTTGGCATGGTCATGATTTATCAGGGCTGGCTGATACGTTGACCTATTTAGGCAACACCTTTCAGAAAAAGGTACTGATAGCAGAAACCGCCTATCCTTTTACCCTGGCGTGGAACGATCAAACACACAATTTGGTGGGGCTCGATAGTCAGCTTATTTTACCTGAATACCCGGCTACCCCCAAAGGCCAGAAAGATTTTATGGCAGCCCTAAAGACCATCATGGAAGCCAACGAGCAGGGCATCGGATTTTGCTACTGGGGAGGCGAGTTAATTGCTTTTAAAGGGCCACAGGCAACCGATGGCTCCTCGTGGGAGAATCAAGCTTTATTCGATTTTAATAACCTGGCACTGCCGGTTTTGGAAGTTTTTAAGTAGTGGAAGGAAGGTTAAGGCCGGCAACCTACTTTTCAACTTTTTCTTCCAACGACTTAAACCCTTCGCCAAGTATTTCGCTGGCGTTAAGTACCGTGACAAAAGCCCGTGGGTCAACATGGTGAATAAACTCCTGCAGGATGGCTACCTCGCGACGGTTCACCACTGTAAACATGATGGTTTTATCGTTGCCATGGTACATTCCTTTACCGTCAATCAGGGTGCCCCCGCGGTTCAGGTCATCAATAATTTTCCTCTTGATTTTCTCCGTTTCTTCCGAAATGATAAAAAGCACCTTGTCGTAACTAATCCCTTCGAGTATGGTGTCCAGAATTTTCCCGGTAATATAAATCACAATGAGCGAGTAAAACGGGATTTTCCAATCTTTAAAAACGATTAGCCCGAACAGCACAATGGTCGAGTCAACCAGTATTAACAGCCTTCCCACCGGAAGATGGGTAAATTTACTGATGATCATGGCCACGATATCGGTACCTCCCGAAGTGGCTTTGGTTTTAAAAATAAGACCCAGCCCCACGCCTGAGAACACGCCCCCGACAATGGACGAGAGCAGCACATCGTCGGTAATGAGTGGTTGGGTACCATAAAAATAGGTTAGCCCGTCAACAAATACCGCGGTGGCCACAAAGCCCACCACTGTTTTGGCACCGAAGCGCGGCCCCAGAACTTTAATGGCAATAAGGGTTAGTGGCACATCAAAAGCAAGTGCCATGGCACCTACCGGCGTGCCAAGCAGGTAGTGCAACACGATGGAAATACCATAAACGCCACCCGGTACAATTTTATGAGGGGTAATAAAAAACACGAACCCGGCTGCCAAAATAAAGGCACCCGCGATAATCATCAGGTAGTTGATAATCCATTTCCAGCTAAACCGTTTTTCTTTTATTAAAAATGCCATAACTAATTATTATTAAGTGGTGTTAAAAAGGCGCGCAAAAGTAACTGAATAGTTGATTCTACTACCCATTAAACGAAAATTAATAATTTATTAATAATCCTTACCCGTCGGGCTACTCCAGATGGACTAATATCAGCCATCTGGAGGTAACTCGTAAACTCGTCAGTGTTAGTAGCGCAAAAGTGTCATACAACGTTTATAACGCAAAAGCTGTGCGTTTACACTTACCTAACGATCATCTTTTTCGATACCGATTTGTTGCCAGCCGTTACCGTATAAAAATAGATGCCCGGTTTAAGTTGCGACACATCAAGCTTAAAAACATATGCCCCGGCAGCGTTGGCAACTTTTGCTTGGCTGTAAACCTGTTGTCCTATTAAGTTATTGACCGATAGGGCGAGGGTACCTGCACGGGTAGTGTTCACATCAATCATGGTTTGATCCGTAGCCGGGTTGGGTTGGTTTTGCAAAACTTCAAAAGCAGCATCTAACTTTTGGTTGATTCCCACGGTTGGAGGCAAGACCTGTAAATAAACCATGTTATTATTTACAGGAGCATGGTTGCCTCCGGTAGGCTGTACACTGTTTCCGGGTAAATTGTCAGTTTGATATAAGATGTGGAGCGTATCAGGTATAGATGAATTATTGTGCATTACCGGATAAGCTGATGGATAGACGCATTCGCTGAAGAGGTGTAACACATCACCGGTCCAATCGGTAAACAACCCCCACTGGTTTTGGCCGTCCAGTTCGGTGCCATGTTCCCATATATGACGGTAGTTCTGGCTTAGCTCAGCATTGGAGAAGCCTACGGAAAGCGCCGAGTAAACGATGGTAACAAGGTTAACCCCGTTAATATCCCGTTTAACCGTAATTTGAGGCATTGATGTAAGCGAGGCAAAATAGGGTGCCACGCCAACAATGGTATCGTCATCGTGAGGTTGAGTCCAGGCCGCCAGCTGTCCTGCCTGATATAACGGGTGCGTGGTCCAGTCATCGGGAATAATATCGTTGGTAAGTTGCGTGGTATCTAACGGACTCATGTTTTCATTCCAGTAAACCAGCCCGTCAGAATAAGGGTAATAACTATAACCATCAGCCGGGTCATCATCAACATGAATCTGCCGGCCAAAGGCTACGTGTACCAGGCCTTCATCGTCGATAGCAACAGCGTTGTATCCATCGCCACCTCCACATTGGGGCAAGGTTCCTTCGTTGCCGGTGAAGAAGGGCATGGGGCTGTTGTAAAAGATGATTTTTTCCCAGCTGTCACCCCCATCGTACGATTTCATCACGTAGCCGTCTTTTATCCCGTCAAAAGCTACGAAAGCGATGGTGTCGCCGTGTGGAATGGCCCAGGCGTAGTCATCGCCTCCAA
Source organism: Bacteroidales bacterium (assembly GCA_024762735.1). Classification (GTDB taxonomy): domain Bacteria; phylum Bacteroidota; class Bacteroidia; order Bacteroidales; family F082; genus B16-G9. The sequence continues at coordinate 3,504 of JANTGU010000068.1, forward strand.
TGCCGCTGGTCTCGTCCGATGACATACCGGGGAGAATTTCATTTTCGGGATCCCAGGTCTGGCCGCCATCGCTTGAACGCGAGTAAACCAAGGCTTCGTTTAAACCTTCGTAGGTTTTATTAAATCCGGCGCAGGCAATGATATGGATTACATCATGGTTAGGACCCGTGGTTATCATGCGAGCCCAGGTTAAATCCATGTTATCGGGAGCGGGACCGGTCAAAGTAAAGTGCTGCCAATCACCGGTGCCCTTGTGTTCGCGCCACGAAAACATAAGTCCCGTATTGTTGAGGGTGTGTGCTACTACAATCTCACCATCGGCACCATAAGGTGCTATGGATGGCCAGCCTGTTCTTACATCTTCGATGCGGGAGGTTGGGTCAGGGCCCCAGCTGGTTCCATCAAAATAGTTGTAGCCGGTTCCCCGTTCCGGAAAATTGGGAACCCCCGTTTCTGCTCCCCTGGTCCAGACTGCTGCCATGGTGCCATCGTCAAAAACCCAAATCCGTTTCGACATGCTGGAGTTCGATTGTAAATCGTACCAGGTAGTGCCTACTACCTCATCAACCCCCTTGTTGCTAACGTAAGGGTTTGCAGGCAGCGTAGGGAGTGCATCGGTTGAGTGAATGCCTGTTTGGGCAACCGTGTTAAAAAGGGCCTGTTGCTTTAACTGAGCCTCCTGGGCATAGGAAAAAAAGCCTGATCCCATAATAAAAATAAGAAGTAAAAGTTTTTTCATAATGGTGAATTTTAATTGTAGTTGTTTTTAAGTTAACTTTAAACAACCTCTTTGTTTAAACTAAAACTGATTTATTGAACGGATAAAGGTACAAGAAAATCAATTAATGTATCTTTGAAACTTAAAAAATAAAATTATGCGATATCAACCTATCGACCCGAAATTGTTTGAATACAACAGGAATAACCTGGTCAAACTGATGAAACCCGAATCGGTGGCGGTGCTGCAGCCGGCGGATCAATACCCCCGCAACGGCGACCAGTATTTTCCCTATCGGCAGCAATCGGATTTGTTTTACCTGACAGGCATTGAACAGGAAAAAACCGTGTTGCTGATGGCTCCTGGCTTTAGCAATAAGCAGTTTCGCGAAGCGCTGTTTATTTTAAAACCTGATAAAAAATTAGAAACCTGGGAAGGCCACAAGCTCACCAAACAGGAAGCCCGAGAACTTTCAGGAATTGAAAATGTTTTTTGGCTGGAGGATTTTGAAATTGTTCTTCGTGAGGTACTCCTCGACAGCAAGAACTTTTACCTGAACGTGAACGAGTACGTTAAATTTGTTACCGAAGTGCCCGAACGGAATCATCGCCTGGCCGGTGAATTTCGCGAAAAATACCCCTTGCAGCACTACGAGCGGCTGGCACCGCTGATGAAACAACTGCGACAGATAAAATCAGAGCCGGAAATTGATTTGATACGTCACGCCTGCAAAATTACCAACAAGGCTTTCGGCCGTGTGATGAAAACCATTAAACCCGGCATGAAAGAGTACGAGGTGGAAGCGGAAATAACTGGTGAATTCATCAGGAGCGGCGCCAACGGCCATGGCTACGCACCTATTGTGGCCTCAGGAAAAAGTGCCTGCATGTTGCATTATATCGACAACGACAAAACCTGTAACGATGGCGATTTGGTGTTAATGGACTTTGGTGCCGAGTACGCCAACTACACGGCTGACATGTCGAGAACCATTCCCGTTAACGGAAAATTTACCCCCCGGCAAAAAGCCTGTTACGATGCTGTTTTGGATGTTTTTAAGCAAGCGCGCGAAATGATGGTTCCGGGAAACACCATCGATAAAGTGAACAAAGCCGTAACGGGGTTGATGGAGAAAAAGATGATTCAGTTGGGCTTGTTTACCAAAGAGGAGGTTGAAAAGCAGGATAAAGAGAGTCCCCTCTATGTTAACTACTACATGCACGGGGTTTCGCACCCGTTGGGGCTTGATGTGCATGATGTGGGTTCAAAATATGAACCTTTTAAAGCGGGCATGGTGGTAACCTGCGAACCGGGACTATATATTGAAGAGGAGAACATGGGCATCCGTATTGAAAATGATATTTTAATTACCGATGACGGCCCTGTTGATTTGATGATTGACATTCCCATTGAAACCGACGAAATAGAAGCTGCCATGCGCCATGCCTGAGACTTTTCAATATCAAAATAAAACTCAAAAATACTACAGCCTCGGTGAGCTTACCGGGAGCATCCGCAAGGTGATTGCCAAAACGTACACTTCGGCCTACTGGGTAAAAACCGAGATTGCCAAGCTCAACTTTTATCCTTACAGCGGTCATTGTTATCCCGACTTAGTGGAAAAACAAAACAACAAGGTGGTAGCGCAAATCAGGGCCACCATTTGGTCGGGTACGTACGACATCATCAGCAACAAGTTCAGACAAATTACCGGAGAGACCTTGTCAGAAGGGATGAATGTTTTGTTGCTGGTCAGGGTTGTTTATCACGAGCAACACGGGCTTTCGCTGAACATTGTCGATATAGAACCCTCTTTCACGCTTGGGGAGATGGCTCGTGAAAAACAGCATTCTATCGAAAAGCTTAAAAAGGAGGGGTTGTTCGATAAAAACCGGCAATTGGAGTTTCCGTTGATTCCCAAAAATATCGCGGTGATATCGGTGGAAACTTCCAAGGGTTACCACGATTTTTTAAACATCTTGCAAAACAATCGTTACGGGTACTATTTTGAGCATATGCTGTTTCCGGCGCTGCTGCAGGGCGATGGCGCCGTAAAATCCATCGTGCAACAATGTAAGGAAATTGCCAAAAGAGCGGATCAGTTTGACGTGGTGGTTATTATCCGCGGGGGTGGTGGCGATGTGGGCTTGAGTGCTTACGATCATTACAACCTGGCAAAAGAGGTGGCCGGATTTCCCCTGCCCGTGCTTACCGGTATTGGTCATGCCACCAACGAAACCGTTTCCGAAATGGTGGCTTTTGCCAACAAAATCACGCCCACCGACGTGGCCTATTTTTTAATTGAAAAGTTCGAGCAGTTTCACGCGTTGGTCTATAACCTGGAAGAGCGGCTGGAAAAAGAGAGTCGTCAGTTGTTAACCAGGCGAATGGAAGCACTGGACGGGTTTGCGGCAACCTTTAATCAGAAGGTTAAATTTTTGGTGGAGCAAAACAAGGGAAAGCTACAGCTTTATCAATCAACGGTAAAAAGCCTCGCGATGAACTTTATGACCCGTCAAAAAAGTAATCTTATAGAAATAATAACCCATCTTCAATATAAACCAGCTACTGTTGTCTTGCACGAAAAAGAGCGTATCGACCACTTGAACGAGATGCTCCTTATGCTGACAAAGCAAAAATTGGAAAACAAACGCTTAGCATTGGATCATCTTGAAACCAAGCTAACCTTGTTGAAGCCCGAAAACATTTTGAAACGGGGGTACAGCATCACCCGTTTTGAGGGGAAAGCCCTGAAAGATGCCGCACAGGTTAAAGCCGGCGACACGTTGGTGACTCTGTTAAGCGGGGGAAAAATTGAAAGCACCATTACAAAAACCCATAAAAAATGAGTAAAAGTCAAACCTATCAACAAGCCATCGATGAACTGGAAGCCATCGTGAACGAAATAGAAAATGAAGAGATTTCGGTGGATGAGCTATCGGAAAAAGTAAAACGGGCATCGCAACTTATCAAGCTGTGCAAAACCAAGCTCACCAACACCGAGCAAGAAGTTTCAAAAGTGCTGGATGAGATGAAGAAAGGAGAGGGGTAGGAAATAGTATTTTTAAGTGTTTCCCAGCCGGACAACAGTAATACGGTTTATTGTTGATAGAGAATATTACAAAAGAATGCTTAAGTCGAAAGAAGCCACTGGATTTATGAAAACGCACCTTGACCCACCCCCAACCCCTCCGAGGAGGGGAGTATGGCACAAGCGAGTATTTTGAAAAGTGTTTTTCAAAAGAATGAATAAAAGAAAAAAGATACTATATTCACTTCGGCAAGTGGTAGCGATTCCCCTCCCTGGAGGGGATGCCGAAGGCAGGGGTGGGTCATTCCCCTCTTCGGAGGAAATAAAGGGGTGGGTAAACATCCAAAAACATGAATAAAATGCGAAGAAAAATACTTCCATACAACCCAAAATTAAAACCGTTAGCCAAAGCTTTACGTAAAAACATGACCTTGGCAGAGGTTTTATTATGGAACAAACTAAAACAAAAGCAAATGTTGAAATATGATTTTGATCGCCAACGACCAATTGACAATTACATTGTTGACTTTTATTGTAAAGATTTAATGCTGGCCATTGAAATTGATGGTAGCAGCCATGATTTTGAAGAGGTAATAAAAAATGATGGAATACGACAAAAAAAGCTGGAAAGTATGGGAATTCATTTTTTAAGATTTCAAGACAGAGAGGTCAAACAAGATATGGAAAATGTTTTAAGAAAAATTGAAAATTGGATTTATGAAAACACACATTAACCCACCCCTAACCCCTCCGAGGAGGGGAGTATGGCACAAGCGAGTGTTATGAAAAGTGTTTTTTAAAAGAATGAATAAAGAAAAAAAGATACTATATTCACTTCGGCAAATGGTAGCGATTCCCCTCCTTGGAGGGGATAAAGGGGTGGGTATTCCCCTCCTTGGAGGGGATGCCGAAGGCAGGGGTGGGTCATTCCCCTCAGGGAAAGAGAGTATAAAATCGAAATATTTAAAATAAGCACTAATAATTCAACAAAATGAAAACGATATTATCCACGATATTATTCTTGTTGCTTGTTTTGCTCGCGGCATAAACCCTCACTGTAAAACAGAGTTTCAGAAGTCCCAAAAACTTTGCCATTCAAACCATTGTTTATGTATAAATTATTTTTGACAGGATTATTACTATTAGCAGCAAACATCAATGCATCTCTTGCGCAAACAGTCGATTTAACTTCGGTTGATGAATTTATTAAGGTGGCATCAACCATAAAAGCCGGGAAAGAGGTTTCGGCAGAGCAATGGAAAGCTTTTGAAAACTCAGCGGCTTACAAAAAAATGGCAGCAAGAAAAAATAAAAAGCTGATAAGTATTATCAAGTCCTCCATGAACATGGCTTTTGGTAAAAATACTACGGCTGAAAAAGAACGTGTATTAAGCATTACCAAAGAGCAGATGGCCACCAGCACCAATTTATTGCTAAAAAAGCTTATTCTCGCAAACTACCTCGATGTAAACAACCACTTTGATTCAATTAAATCATTCAGAGAAAACTACGATTTTAACGGACTTATTAACAGAGTCAAACAACGATTAAGCTCATTTCTCGGCACCCCGTTGGATTCAACGGCTATGTTTAATCCTGTACGTTTCTTTTTTATTAATGCCGATGGGAGTAACGAAGAGGATGCGCTGTACATTGATTTTAACCTGGTTTACAAACTAACCGAACAGCAGCGAATCAATTTTCTTGCTCATGAATTCTTCCACAATTACAGAGAGCATTTTGAAAACCACGATTTTAATTACAAAAGCGATTTGAATTATACCCTTGATTTGATAACGAATGAAGGCATTGCTGATTTGATTGACAAGTCAGAAGGCTATGAAAAGTACTATTCTTATGTGATTGAATTACCCGAGATGGTTGAAACCATGACCGGCTTATACCATCGGGCGCCGGAGAATTTGGAAAAATTACAACAGGTTATCATGCAATATGCCAACGGGGAGATTTCTGAAACAAAGTTGGTCGATAACATCATAGAAATTGTAAAATTCAACGGGCATGCCATTGGGTTTTACATGGCCAACCAAATTGTTGCTGCCAGTTATAAAAGTGAAATGTT
>JANTGU010000069.1 GCA_024762735.1 Bacteroidales bacterium
CGCCACGAAGGAATATTATTGTTGGCAATACTGGCATAATTTAAAAACCTAAACTGAAATTCGTTGTAAAAATACTTGGAATCGGTAATGGGTAGCATCACCTGGAGAAAGCTCTTGCCGCCATGCATTTGCTGAAAATCGGACAGGTGCGACCCTTCCGCCTTCCAGGCTGTTTCCCAAGCTATTTCCGGCATCATCACCGAGTCAGTAGCCACCGTAACCCAGTCGTTCCACACCAGCCTGACATAGGTAATGGTAAATACGTTGGGGTTGTATCCCGGAGGTGCCCAAAGTGTGTCGCCCGGAAAAACGGTGTCCCCCTCATTCATCACGTAAAGGCCGTTTACCAGCACATCAATGGAGTCCATGTGCGAAAAGATAGTATCCCCCGTGCGGTAAGCCATTTGCAACAACAGCGTGTCCCACGATTCAGGGTCGTTGCCCCTACCCTGCGGTTGATAATAAAAACTCAGATACACAGAGTCTGCGGGTGTAAGCTTGCGGGCAATGGGCGAAAACAGCGAATCGAGACGAATAGGAACCGAGGTCAGATGATCAGCAATAAAGTCAATCCAGTTGGCATCCGAATAGACTTTACCCTCGGCATCCAGGGCATCAAAAGTAGCCACACCCATGTTGGGCGGACTGTAAGCAAAATGTTGATTCACGTAAACAAAGTTGTCTTCCCATTTTGTCTGGTCAGGATAAACATTGGAAACAGAAAAGTCATCGAAAAAGGGCAACACCAGTGGAGTGCTACGCATAGCCATGCTCTTGTTATGCTGATTGTTTTTGGCTTTCAAAACTTTTGCCTTTTGTGCCACCGCTTCATTAATTTGAATGCCTGTAAGATACTCCTGAGCGTGAAGCATGCCGGCAGCAAGTAACAATAGTGTTATAAAATAATATCTAACCTTCATTTTTTAAATAGGGTTTGTTGCAGAAACCAACGTATCCTGGGGAATGGTATCTCCAAGCACCTCGTGGATATAGTTTTCAAAATCGAATGTCTTGTCAGAGCGATACCAAACATTTATCACGGTGCCTAAATCCAGCTTTTCATCGCTGGCAAAGGGCGGTTCGGTCCGGTACACCTTAGCGTTGGCAATATCATCATCCATGTACACTTCGCTGCCCAGGTTCAACGACGCGTGGTGCAGTTGGCGCAGAGCCTCCCTGGGAGTTTTTCCAATGATAAAAGGCATGGGCACAAACACTTTCATCTCACCCTTGCCCAGGACCAGGCTGACAGGTGTCCCGCGGTTTAACTCTGTTCCCGGTTCCACCGGCTCCTCGTCCACCAGCTGATCAATCACGGCATTCCGGGCAAAATAATCGACATACTCGAGATGACCTACTTTAAGGCCACTCAAATCGAGCGACACCATGGCCTGTCGCAACGAAAGATTTTTCAGGTTGGGCATCACCACCTTTTCGGGCATACTGGCCACCACCGTTAAAAAAAGGTGTCTGCCCTGTTTAACCTTGGAGCCGGGTTCAGGATTTTGCAAAAAAACCGACCCCCTGGGTTTACTATCGTCGTACACCGAATCGATAACCTGAAAATCAAAATATTTGTCAAACCCTTCTTCTGTTAATTGCTCCAGGGTTTTTCCGGTAAAGTCGGGTACCAGATAAACGTCGCCGTGACGGGTGTACAAGCTCAACGCCTGTAGCGAAGCCCATAGCAACACAATGGTTAAAGCAATAGCAATGAGCAAATGTTTATAAAACTTCTTCTTCTTTAAGAAATAGAAAAAACCCATGTTTTAATTCTTTAGCAAAACAACCTTTCAGCCATACCTGATAAACTTACTATCCCGAAAAATATTGTATTTCGGGGCACAAATGTAAGCATTTATAAGGTTATAGAAGGGGTTATTTTACATCACCTCACCAAACCTTACCACATGTTTACTATCTTTGTTTTTAAAAATTAATACAAGCAATGAAAAACATAGCCATTGTATGTGGAGGCAACTCGGGCGAATATGAAATATCCATAAAAAGCGCTGCGGTGGTGGCAACGCACCTGAACAAAAACAAATACAACGGATACCTTATTGTATTAAAAGGAACCGATTGGTATTGGGAAGATAAGCATGGCGGGCATCACCGTGTTAACAAAGACGATTTCACCCTTCAGGTGGAGGGACAAAAAGTTGTTTTCGATGGCGTGTTCAATGCCATACACGGAACTCCCGGTGAAGATGGCAAACTTCAGGGCTACCTCGACATGTTGCAGATTCCTTACACCTCCTGCAACACTGCCACAGCTTCCCTTACTTTTGATAAATTTTTGTGCAACCGTTTTGTCAACTCTTACGGTATTCAAACCGCCCGCTCCCAATCCTTTTTACGTGGTGAAACTATTGATGAGGAAGAGGTGGTTAAAACCCTGGGGCTGCCTGTTTTTGTCAAACCGGCTCAAAGCGGTTCAAGCGTTGGCGTGTCTAAAGTAACCAAAGCCAGTGAGCTGGGCAAAGCCATTAACCTTGCCCTGGAAACCGACGAAAGAGTAATTATTGAAGAAGCCATCAACGGCAGAGAGATAGCCTGCGGGATGATTAAAAAAGGGGACGAGCTCCTGGTTTTCCCGTTAACGGAAATTATAAGTAAAAAAGATTTTTTCGACTACGAAGCCAAATACACCGCAGGTATGGCCAGCGAAATCACCCCTGCCGACATCACCACCGAAGCCGAAACCGACATCAAAACGCTGTCGGCCTTTTTGTACCGTCAAATGAACTGCAAGGGATTTGTCAGGTTCGACTATATCCTTACCCCTGACAATCTCTATTTTTTAGAGGTTAATTCCATTCCCGGCATCTCCGAAGCCAGCATATTGCCCCAGCAGGCAGCAGCTTTCGGGTTAACCATCAGCGAGCTGTTCGACATAGCTGTTGAAGAAATGTTTCTTTAACTATTTACCATGAAAACACCACCCTTTTCACCCTACCAAAACACATCATTCAGGTTCAGAAAAAACCTGCTCTGGTGGTCGGGCACCTTTACCCTTGTTTTGATGGTGGCGATACGAATGGTTGACCAATGGTTAACCACCCCGGAATCACCCGGCGGCATGGTAGGTTTTGAACTGGCTAAAAATATCAACAAAACCCTGATCATGATCAACAGCTGGGGAGAACATGGCCGAATCATGGCCGGGTTTAGCCTGGGCATCGACTACTTGTACATAGTTGCTTATTCACTGTTTCTGGGATTGTCGGCTTTTGCTATTGGAAAAAAGCTAAGCAGCCGAAGTAGTTTTCTTGCCAAACCCGGGTATTGGTTTTCGTGGCTGATGTTGCTGGCGGGCATTTTTGATGGCATTGAAAACTACGCGCTGATAAAAATCCTGTCGGGTAACCACGAGCAACTTTGGGCAAGCCTCTCTTACTACTTTGCTTCCACCAAGTTTGGCATCGTGTTAATTACCTTGTTGTATATTATTGTGGGATTGCTCACCCTTTGGATTACAAGGTCTGCAAAAAAGCAACCAGCTTAGCGGTAGCTTTCCCCCGATGGCTGATTTTGTTTTTGAGTGTTGGATCCATTTCAGAGAAGGTTTGTTCAAAACCATCCGGCAAAAATACCGGGTCATAACCAAATCCGCCACTACCATGCTTTTCGGTGGTAATTGACCCATCTACCCTGCCTTCAAACTGATACTCTTTGCCATCCAGGATTAAAGATATAACCGTTTTAAATGCAGCTTTTCTATTTTTCTTTCCTTCCATTTCGAGGAGCAGCTTATTCACGTTATCTTCGTAGCTGCACCCTTCGCCGGCATAACGGGCCGAGTAAACGCCGGGAGCTCCATCCAGTGCTTCAACCTCTAAACCGGTATCATCTGAAAAACAGTTAAGGTGAAATCTGTCGTAAATAAAATGTGATTTCTGAGCGGCATTTACTGCCAGGGTTTCTCCGGTTTCGGGAATATCTTCGTGCACGTCGATATCCTGCAGGCTTAGTATTTCAAACTTGTTACCGATTATTTTTTTCAGCTCATCAAGCTTGTGCAGGTTGTTGGTGGCAAATATTATTTTTTTCATGGGTTTTAATTTTGTATTCCATTCTTTTATGTTTTGTCATGATTTTTTCTTGCTGCGCGAAAAAAATCATGCCAAAACGGGTTCTACCTTTTTTTACCCCCGGGTTAATCCCGATAGCTATCGGGACGGGGTTATTGATATTTGACCCCTTTGGGGTCTTTAATCATTTTCCCCTGCCTTGTGAAATTATCAATATTTCACAGGGTGAATCTGTTAAATTTATTTATCATGGTTGTTTATTGAATTTTTGTAACCGCCTGTTTTACTGAATCAATATTGTTTAAAACAAATCCCAATTAATTTCTGAGAGACCATTTTCGCGCAAAATCTGGTTGGTTTTCGAAAAATGTTTGCAACCAAAAAATCCCCTGTGCGCCGATAATGGCGATGGGTGTGGCGCGGTTAACACAAAGTGCTTGCTGGTATCGATGAGTGAAATTTTATTTTGGGCATACTTTCCCCACAACAGAAACACCACACCTGCCCTCAAATCGGAAATGGTACGTATCACCTGGTCAGTAAACTGCTCCCACCCTTGTCCCTGGTGCGAGCCTGCCTCGTGCGCCCTTACCGTTAAAGTTGCATTTAACAACATCACCCCCTGCTCTGTCCATTTTGTCAGGTTGCCCGATTTCGGGATTTCTAACCCAAGGTCATCATGCAACTCTTTAAAAATGTTTTTCAACGACGGCGGGGGTGGCACACCATCCGGCACCGAAAAACATAACCCATGTGCCTGCCCGGGACCGTGATAGGGATCCTGTCCTAACAGCACAACCCTCACAGCTGTTAACGGGGTGTGATTGAAAGCCGAAAAAATATCCTTTCCCGGTGGATAAATCACCTGTTTTTGCACTTCCTCCTTAACGAAGGCAACCAGTTTTTTAAAATAATCGGATTGGAATTCATCAGCCAAAGCAAATTTCCAGCTATCCTCAATTTTTGGCGCAACCGATGGGCTATCATTTGTTGTCATTCGTTTATCTCCTTTATTTCAGGGAAAAAATAAGATATTTTAGCGGTATATCTAAAATCTCTGCTATTTTTGTCATCGAAAAAGTAATTTTATAAAATTATGAAAAAAATATTAATTCTGGTTTCCTTATTTTTATTTACCGTTGCCATTATGACTTCATGCAAATCATCAAGCAGTTGCGCTGCTTATGGCGAAGCTCATAAATATCAGAAAGAGGTAAAATACTAGTTCGTTTTCCGGGAACCAAGATAGTCATTTTGGCCTGATTTTAGCTGGTTAATTGTGCATGTTCAACTATTTACATATCGTAACATTGGTGTCGTTGATGCTTTTAGGGGTCAACACTTATGCTCAATTTGACACCGAACAGGCTGACACCAGTGAAGTAAAAATCCTTTATACTTACCAACGATCGTACGGCGTTACCGCTCACAACCTGGGGTTGGGTGCTCAATTCCGTTGGGGAAAACGCCTCTCCTATTTTAAAACCCGTGTTTTTGAAATCGAGTTTCAAACCCTCCGGTCATGGAAACAGTCACGTCTTATTAATCCCTACGTGGTCAATTCAAGAAGCTATGTTTATGGTAAAATGAACGACGCCTTCACACTGCGGTTTGGTATGTTGTGGAAAAAACAGCTAAACCGCAAACCCTATTGGGGTGGTGTCGAGTTAAGATGGGTGTATGGTGGCGGGGCGAGCCTGGGCATTGCCAAACCGTACTATTTATACACCATGTACTTTTACGAGATTTCACCCGGTATTTACAATTACAACATCGAAACGGAACGCTTTACCGACAATCCCAACTGGGACGACATTTATGGCAGAGCTCCCTTTTCCAAAGGACTGGGCGAGCTAAAGTTTTCACCGGGATTATACATGAAAACAGGCCTTAGCTTCGATTACTCAAAGGATCATGCAAAAATTAAGACCCTGGAGGTAGGCGCTGCTTTGGACATTCTTCCCACGGGTTTAACCATTATGTTCAACAACCCTAAAAGCATTGTTTTCCCAACCCTCTACCTCACCTTCTCCTGGGGGAAATGGTTTAACAACTATTAGAAGAGACAAGGCAGCAATGAGTAAATGCGTGTATGATTAAATGATTGAATGTGTGAATGCTTAAATGCATGAATGTTTGAATGTTTGAATGTCTCTCCACCACAAATTTCCTGTTTTGATGTTAAGGCAAACCCGACACGGGCGTTGCTGTTGTATGCTTTAACTGCAGCATCCGCGCAGCCAACAGAACAATCTCTTTAATTATTTTGCTGTTATGATTAACAAGCTATATTTAAACGACATAACTATAAACATGTCATTAAAGTAACGAGAATATGGAAAGCATTATAAAAAGAAAAGGATTATCTCCAAAAGAAGAAAAGAGCAGATACCAGAAAGTCTCCCTCCCAAATATGACACATAACGACTTGTGTCACACATGACAATATTACCTTTATGGCCTATTATGTTTTTTGGTCGGAACCGGTATTAAACCGATATTCCTTTAATCAGAATCTGAATCAGGTCGTCGAAATGGGGACTTAAGGCGTCATATTTTCCCTGGAGGAAAAATAGGATTTCCAGCCCTTTAAACACCATGATAAATACATCAAGCAGTACATCCATTTTATCCGTTTGATCTTCAAACACACCGGAGTCGATACCTTGCTTAATGATACTTTTAAGCTGTTCCTTTTCCCAGACATCCATATCGACCCGAAGCTGATCTACAAATTCGAAATGCTCCATGAAGTCAGCCTTTAACACTTCATGATAATTGGCCGCTTTGTTTAATGCCGACATGCGGGTTAAAAGATACTATTTGATTTTTTCAACAGGGGTAAGCCCAGGATCGGTTACCACCAACGCCCGTTCGGCTTTCAGGTTTTTCAACTCCTGCGCCACTACCTCGGTAAATAGTGCCTCCTTGCTGGCAAAGTGATAATACAACGAACCTTTGGCTTTGAGAGCCGTTCAGGCAATTTCATCCATCGATGTTTTGTAAAACCCAAACCTGATAAAGATGCGGTTAGCAACCGTGATGATCTTCTCTTTCGTGTTGTCCATATCTATGCCTTTCTAATCGACCATAAGAGTTTAAGTATTCAAATATTTGAATTAATAAGGATTATCATCCGGTTAAGTGATGGAAGTTGTTTACGATATCCTTTTTTCTCCTTGGAGCCTTTACTTCAAAAGTTTGTTTTTTTCCACAATCTCCTCTACTATTTCGGGGTTGGTAAGGGTGGAGATATCGCCATAGTCATCAGAACCAGCAGCAATTTTTTTAAGGATACGTCGCATAATTTTTCCCGACCGTGTTTTAGGCAACCCGGATACAAATAGTACCTGATCAGGGCGTGCAATGGGGCTTATCATTTTACTCACACCTTTTTTGATAGAGTTCTTAAGCTCCTCTTCCGAATTTTCAGGAATATCCGTACAAACCACATAAGCATAAATTCCCTGTCCCTTAATCTCATGCGGAAAACCTACGACCGCTGATTCCGACACCAACGGATGCTCGTTGATGGCATTTTCAATTTCAGCAGTTCCCAACCTATGGCCGGATACATTGATAACATCATCCATTCTACCCAGGATACGATAGTAGCCATCCTCATCACGTTTTACCCCATCTCCTGTAAAGTAGAGCCCTTTATACTGACTAAAATAAGAGTCGACATATCGTTGGTGATCTCCCCAGTGCGTTCGTGCCATGCCCGGCCAGGGGAATTTAATACAAAGGTTTCCCTGCACCCCTTTACCACACAATTTTTTTCCATCAGCATCCACTATTTGTGGTTGAATGCCCGGCAGCGGCAAGCTGGCAAAAGCAGGTTTTGTAGGAATAACACCAGCAATAGCCGAAATCATAATGCCGCCTGTTTCGGTCTGCCACCAGGTATCCACAATAGGACATTTATTGTTTCCCACATGGTCATGATACCAGTGCCAGGCTTCTTCGTTAATGGGTTCACCCACAGTACCCAATACCCGCAAGGTTTCAGTCAAATCGATGTCCTGCACCCACTCTTGTCCCTGGGCTATCAACGAGCGGATAGCCGTAGGTGAGGTATAAAACTGATTGACTTTATGCTTTTTAATGATATCCCAGTAACGTCCGGCATCGGGGAAGGTAGGAATACCTTCAAACATAACCGACGTGGCGCCTTCCAGCAACGGACCATAAACAATGTAGGAGTGTCCGGTAACCCAGCCAATATCGGCCGCACAGAAAAACACATCACCCGAACTGTACTGAAACACATTCCGAAAAGTATAGGCAGTGTACACCATATAGCCCCCGATAGTGTGTAGCACGCCTTTTGGACGTCCTGTCGAGCCACTGGTATAAAGAATGTACAAGGGGTCTTCGGCATCCATAATCTCTGAGGGAGCAATGGCCTCCGCATGCGCCATTTCATCGTGCCACCAATGATCTCGCTTAACATTCCAGTCAATCTTCTGTCCCGTACGTTTAACCACAATAGAAGAGGTGACAGAGGGACAGTCTGCCAATGCCTCATCAGCCACATCTTTTAAATGGATAACCTTGTTAGCACGGTAACCCCCATCAGCTGTCACCAAAACTTTTGCTTCAGCATCTATAATGCGTTCAGCAAGTGCCTTGGCCGAAAAGCCAGCAAACACCACCGAGTGGATGGCGCCAATTCGAGCGCAAGCCAGCATGGCAATCGTCAATTCAGGAATCATGGGCATATACATAGCCACCCTGTCACCTTTGCGCACGCCCTGGCTTCGTAGGACGTTGGCAAATTTCTGAACTTCGGTAAAAAGCTCATTATAGGTAATTTTCCGAACGGCTTCTTTAGGATCGTTGGGTTCCCAAATAATGGCTGTTTGGTTACCCAGCAAAAACTGATTTCGCTCAAAAATATTCTCGGTAATATTTAACTTACCTCCCTTAAACCATTCCACTTTAGGGTTTTGAAAATCCCATTCCAGCACCGAGTCCCATTTTTTTCGCCAGTAAAAGGTTTCAGCAATATTTGCCCAAAACCCGGTTGGGTTGGCCACACTTTTTTGATATTCGTGAATGTACCCGCTAAGGGTGGTAATTTTTGGTACCATAATGAACTGTTTTTTATGAATCCTTTAATTTCTCCCAAAGTTAGCAAAATTTCAAAATCTTGAAGAGCGTTACAAAAAAAAGAGCCTGATATTAACCAGGCTCTTTTTTTAAATAGATAGATATTGGCACTATTTAACCAACAAC
>JANTGU010000070.1 GCA_024762735.1 Bacteroidales bacterium
GACATCAAAGCACTGATAGAAAAAAAAGAACAAGATGAAAAATAGCCAGCATCTTTTTATCTATTTTTAACCCCTGTTTCAAATGAAAAAATTATGAAAAGATTATTGGTGATGGTTGGTATTTTGTTTCTAATGGCAGCCGCAGGTTACAGCCAGGAAAACACATCCGCGGCCGAAAGCCGGAAGAAGCAAATTACCACTCAACTGGATTACCGCTTTAAAGGGGGCACCTACACATTTGAAAAAATTTTTAACACCACGGTAACCTACCCCGACATGGCCCGGGTCAATTGTATCCAGGGTATTATTATTGCCAGCTTTGATGTAACCTGCGATGGCGAACTGGGGTTTATCACCATCAAAAACCCACTTCATTATGGTATTGATAATGAAGTAAAAAAGTTTTTTGTGAATACCAACGGACATTGGAACAAATGCCACGACAAAAAATATGAGCATTTTGAGATTCCTATTCAGTTTAAGCTGGCAGGAACCGAAACCATTACCGAAGAAGGCCTGTTCACCTTTGAAGGTAAAAATCCGGGGTACATATGCAATGGGGAGGAGTACTATTTAGCCAAGGCTAAAAAGTACCTCGGCAAAAAGAAACCGAAAAAGGCCATCACCAACCTGGACATTTTAATCAGGCTTGACCCTTTCAACAATGAGTATTTTGAGCTGAAAAAACAAGCCATTAAAATGATGAAGAAATAGAAAGAATAATATGCTTGAATTTCTTAACAACCTTGACATTAGCATTTTATTATGGGTTAACCATCACGCGTCTCCGTTTCTCGATCAGTTGATGCTGTTTGCCAGCGCCAAATTTACCTGGATACCTTTTTACCTGTTTATCATTTTTTTGCTCGCTAAAAAATACAAGCTCAAAACAATACTTATTTTAGTGTTTGTTGCCTTGACGGTTACCCTTACCGACCAAACTTCGGTTCACCTGTTTAAAAATGTTTTTTTACGGTTGCGTCCCTGCCATCAACCTGATATTTTGGCGCAACTGCGCATGATTAAAGGGTGTGGAGGGCAATACGGGTTTGTTTCGTCGCATGCGGCTAACAGCTTTGGAGTGGTAGTGTTTATCAGTCTTCTGATGCAGAAAAAATGGATTACTTACATGATGCTTTTCTGGGGACTGCTGGTTATTTACAGCCGGGTATATTTAGGTGTTCATTTTCCATTTGATGTGGTAGGAGGCAGTATCTTAGGTGCCCTGGAAGGATTGCTGACAGCCAGCCTGTATTTTATGGCAGATAAACAGTGGGGAGATAAGTTGTTTAATGTTAACGGCAAGGGCACTTCAAAACAGAACAAACTTCATTAATCATGAAACTCAATAGAAACAGGATCGTTTTTGCGCAGCCCCAATAACCCTGAAATATTCGACCGGTTTAATGCCAGCTCCAACATTCCTGCCCCGTTAAAAAGTGCCACCGGTTCAATCTCGCGGGCATCGGAGTAGAGTTTGCTAATCCTGTTGAGCCTGGTTCTTTTAAAAGATATTTCAAATTTACGACCCTGGGCCACTTTTTCAAACAACGATTCCGAAATATTGGTAACGGCATTTTCAAAGTGGTCGACATGAATCACCACTCCCCTGATATAAGTATTGGAGTATGACGGGTTAAATAACATGAGTTCCCTGGTACCATCAAGTTGCTTGCCCAACTCCATGATATCGTTACCACGGGCAAGGTGCACCGCAGCGGCAGCAAACCTATCACGACTGGAAAAAGAGAACCTGACTTTCCCTGATACAGCTTCAAAAGGCGTGGTCAACTCCACGATAGCACCGGCTTTCTCTCCGTCTAAAATCAACGAGAACACACCATTATCAGCCCCCACAAAATAGTGCCCCTTATATTGCATAACCACATGCGACTGTACCATCTGCGAAGTGGCAAAATCTTCGGAATCAACCCCGATTATATGAACTGACCCCTCGGGGAACATCTTGAAGGAATTTTTTAAAACATAAGCGGCATGAGCTACATCAAACGGGGCAATATCATGGGTGATGTCCACCACGCGGGCATCAGGCATCATGGTGTAGAGTCTTCCTTTTACAGCTCCCACATAATAGTCGTTGCTTCCCCAATCGGTGGTAAGCGTAATGATTCCAGGATATTCTGCCGATGTTAATTTCTTGTTCATAGCCAAGGTTCAAAATTACGAATTTTAAGGCATGGGTGCCCATATTTTTAATATTTTTGAGGGGAATAGTTTTTATTGACAAATCCTTTGAAAATGAGCCTATGAGCGAAACCATCATTCAAGTTGAAACCGATAGTTTAGTGGGGTTGTATGGTCCCGGTGACAAATACCTGAATCAGATTAAAGATTTTTTTCCGAAACTAAAAATAATAGTACGGGGTGAGCTAATCAAACTCATGGGCGAGAACCAGGAGATTAAAAAATTTGAAAAGCGATTCGAGTTACTGCTGGTTCATTTTGAAAAATTCGGAAAAATTAACGAAGATGTTATCGCACAATTGATGAATGAGGATACCGATACTTCACCGTCACCTGCTGCTTCCGACAACAGTGTTTTGGTTTATGGCAGGCACGGAAAGCTCATCAAAGCACAAACCCCCAATCAAAAAGCCATGGTTAAAAGCATCGACAGCAACGATATGCTGTTTGCCATTGGCCCTGCCGGGACAGGCAAAACCTACACGGCCGTTGCCCTGGCAGTACGAGCGTTAAAAAATAAAGAGGTAAAAAGAATTATCCTTACGCGTCCTGCCGTGGAAGCCGGCGAAAGTCTCGGCTTTTTGCCCGGCGATATGAAAGACAAACTCGACCCCTATCTCCAGCCTTTGTACGATGCCCTGCGCGACATGCTGCCCCATCAAAAGCTCCTCTCCTACCTCGAAGACGAGACCATCGAAATAGCCCCGTTGGCGTACATGCGAGGACGAACGCTAGGCCATGTTTTTGCCATTCTTGACGAAGCCCAAAACGCTTCCGAAAGCCAGATTAAAATGTTTTTAACACGCATGGGCAAAGCTTCCAAGTTTATCATCACCGGCGATGTAACCCAAATCGACCTGCCGCGTCATAAAACATCGGGGCTGCTCAAAGCACAGGACATTTTAAAAGGCATCAAAGGAATAGATTTTATATACCTCAATCAAAAAGATATCATCCGCCATAAGCTGGTAACGCGCATCGTGGATGCTTATGAAAAACATCAAAACAAAAAATCATGACAGAAGCCATCACCCGCACCGATTTTGAATTCCCGAAGCAAAAAAATGTTTATCACGGCAAAGTCCGAGATGTTTATAACATCGATGACCAATATTTAGTAATGGTTGCCAGCGACCGGATTTCCGCTTTCGACGTGGTGCTACCCAAGGGTATCCCGTACAAGGGACAGGTGCTAAATCAAATTGCCTCCCGTTTTTTGGATGCCACCGCCGACATTGTACCCAACTGGAAACTGGCCACACCCGACCCCATGGTTACCGTGGGCCACTACTGCAAGCCCTTTCCCGTGGAGATGATTATCAGGGGATACCTGACAGGAAGCTCGTGGCGAACCTACCAAAGCGGAGCCCGCGAAATATGTGGCGTGCCCATCCCCGAAGGGATGAAAGAGCATCAACGTTTTGACCAACCCATTGTAACCCCCACCACCAAGGCTGACGAAGGGCATGACGAAGACATCTCGAAAGAGGAGATTATCAAACAGGGGCTGGTTTCTGAAGAAGATTATGAAAAACTGGAAGACTACACCCGGAAACTGTTTCAGAGAGGAACCGAAATGGCCGCGAAACAAGGATTAATTTTAGTGGATACCAAATACGAGTTTGGAAAGGTTGGTGACCAAATCTTTTTAATTGATGAAATCCACACCCCCGACTCGTCGCGTTACTTTTATGCCGATGTGTATGAAGACCATTTTAAAAAAGGACTGCCTCAAAAGCAGCTCTCCAAGGAGTTCGTACGAGAGTGGCTTATGGAAAACGGCTTTCAGGGAAAAGAGGGGCAACAGGTTCCGGAAATGACCGATGCCTTTGTTGAAAGTGTTTCGGAACGGTACATTGAGCTGTACGAGCAGGTTACAGGAGAAACCTTTAAACGAGCCCGTCCTGAAAACATTTTAAACCGCATCGAGAAAAATGTGAACGAGTATTTGGCAAGCAAGTAAATTGAGGTTTAAGCGTATTTTACGCTACCTTATTTAAATACCAAATCACGGCAAAAACAAACAACTGTCGCCATAGCTTAAAAAGCGGAAGTTGTTTTGTAATGCAAAATCGTAAGCCTCTTTCCACTTGTCACCAATCAAAGCCGAAACAAGCAGCAGCAGGGTACTCTTGGGTTGATGAAAATTGGTAATCAGCCCCGTGGCCAACTTAAATGAGTAACCCGGTGCAATCATCAGCCGGGTTTCTCCTTTGAGCGCTTCAAGGCCGTTTTGCTCAAGGTTGTTAAGCAACAAGGTCAGGGCTTCCTTGATACCAAAACCTTCGGGAGCCTCCAACTCGTAGGGATCCCATTGGTTTACCTCGAAGCTTTCGGTTAATCCAAGTTTTATTTTAAGCGCCATCCAAAAAAGGCTCTCGATGGTGCGCATGCTGGTAGTCCCCACCGGAATAACGGGTTTACCCAACTGCCTAAGCAGACTTTTAAGCACTCCCTTGGTTACAATTATCTTTTCGGTATGCATCTCGTGCCCGTCAATGGTTTTGGAAGATACCGGCTTAAAAGTACCTGCCCCCACATGGAGGGTAACTTTTTCCGATTGCATGCCAAGTTCGGAGAGCTGCCTCATAATTTCATCGGTAAAATGCAGTCCTGCTGTGGGTGCAGCCACCGATCCGTCCAACCGGGCATACACCGTTTGATAACGCTCTTTATCCGATTCAACCGGCTGACGATGCAAATAAGGCGGCAAGGGAATCATGCCCGAAGCTTCCAGAATTTGAGAAAAAAGCACCGTTTCAGGCTCCCACGAAAAAGAGACCAAAAACGAATCGGAAAGTTGTTCTTCTTTGACAGCACGCAAGGTTACCGAAACACCGTCCACCACAATATGAGATTCCAACTCGCCCGACTTCCACCGTTTGGCATTTCCCACCAAGCATTTCCAAACCACGGGCGGTTTTTGCTGAAAGGCCAATTGAAAATCGTTGACAGGTTTTACCGGTTCCAGACAAAATATTTCGACGGAAGCGCCGGTGGGTTTTTTAAAAAGCAACCTTGCCTGTATCACTTTGGTTTCATTAAAAACCAACAGGGAACCGGAAGGCAGCAAACCGGGTACCTGACTAAACTTTTTTTCCGAAATATCACTGTCCTTTAAAAACAAAAGCTTTGATAATTCTCGTTGTTCCAACGGAAATTTAGCAATCCGGTTGTCCGGCAAAGGATAATTATACTCCTCTATTTTTATTTGATACGGGCTATTCATTGTTTTGTGTTACTGAGCGGCAAAAGTAAAAAAAAACCCGCCAAGCAGCGGGTTTTCAATTTATTGTTGGTGGGTGTTACATCTTCAGCTTACGGTCGATTTCGTCCACATAAACCCTGAACTGTTTATCGGTTTCCATCAGGTTGTTGATGGTTTTAACAGCATGCAACACCGTGGCATGGTCTTTATTTCCACAATGTATTCCGATGGTTGCCAGCGAATTTTTCGTGTGTTTTTTCGAGAAGAACATGGCCAGCTGCCGTGCCTGCACAATTTCTCTTTTACGGGTTTTGGAGTTGATGGCCTCTACGGGCAAATTAAAATAGTCGCAAACTACTTTTTGAATGTAATCGATGGAAATCTCTCGCACGGTACTCTTCACAAACTTATCAATCATCTGGCGGGCAAGATCAAGCGTAACCTTCTTTTTATTAAGAGACGACTGTGCCATGATTGATATCAGCGCTCCTTCCATTTCTCGAATGTTGGTGGTAATGCTATAAGCAAGGTACTCGATAACCTCAAAAGGCATTTCGATGCCATCGGTATACAGTTTCTTTTGCAGAATAGCCATCCGGGTTTCCAAATCTGGAATCTGCAGGTCAGCGGCCAACCCCCATTTAAACCTGGAAAGCAACCGGGGTTCCATTCCTTTAAGTTCTACCGGCGGTTTATCGGAAGTAATAATTATTTGCTTGTTGTTTTGATGCAGGTGGTTAAAAACATGAAAAAATACATCCTGCGTTTTTTCTTTGCCGGCTAAAAACTGAATATCGTCCAAAATTAAAACATCAATCATCTGGTAAAAATGAACAAAATCATTTTGGTTGTTGTTTCGTACTGAATCGATAAACTGATTGATAAATTGTTCGGTTTGAACGTACAATACTACCTTTTCAGGGAAGTTGTTTTTAACCTGCAAACCAATGGCATGAGCCAGGTGGGTTTTTCCCAGTCCGGTTTGACTATAAACAAACAGGGGATTAAAAGCGGTTTTTCCGGGGTTTTCCGAAACAGCCCATCCGGCCGAGCGCGCCAACCTGTTACAGTCGCCTTCCACAAAATTATCGAAAGAATAGGAATCAACCAACTGCGATTCCACTTTTATCTTTTTCAAGCCCGGAATAATAAACGGGTTTGGAATCTCTTTGGATTGCCCAAGGTTAACGGGCATGTTAACAGGTTTGTTTTGCACAGCTTTTCTGTTGGATGTTGGATACTTCACCGAGTGGCCTCCCCTTCCATAATTTGAGTTTTCAACGATGATACTATATTCCAGTCTTCCGGCAGCGCCCAACTCCTTTTTAATAGTTTTCTTAAGCAAGTTGATATAATGTTCTTCCAGCCATTCGTAAAAAAAATGGCTGGGAACCTGTATTGTTAAAATGTTGTTTTCCAGTTTTAACGGAACAATAGGCACAAACCATGTTTGAAAACTTTGAAGAGGGATGTTATCCTTTATAACCGCCAAAATATTATCCCAAACTTCTACATGCTTTTTTTTCATCTACGGTAAATCTTTTTTCAATACAAACAATTTGATACTACATCTATTTTTAAATCCGGCTGTTTTCAGGGTCAAAATTTGAATTAACAAAAGTGAACAAAAAAAAGTTTAAAAAAAAGGGATTGCAACATTTGTTTTTCAGTTTTTTATTTGTAAAATTAGCCCAAGCCAACCTTAAACAGGTAAAATGCTGCTTTACAGTTTTTTTACTTTTACCCCCTGAATTTTGTTCAATCGGTTTGTCGATTTATCAATTGTTGATAATCGCAGGGCTAATTTCATGCTGCATTGGTTGTCGAAATGCTGCCCTACAACAGGCAAATTATCCTCTTTAATGATTCGCATTACACTGTTCATTAAAGGGTATTCAAAATCAACCTGATACAGATCACGAATCTCCTTTTCGACGATGACGGCATTTTCCAACGCATCGTGGGTAGCCACCTTGTAGGCGTTAATAAGACCGCTAACCCCCAATTTTGTTCCACCAAAATATCGAATGACCACCACCATCACATCAAAAAGATCAAACGAGAAGAGCTGATTTAATATGGGCTTTCCCGCCGTTCCTGACGGTTCGCCATCATCGTTGCTACGGGTTTTTTCGTCGCGCACATCAATCCGCCAGGCATAGCAGTGATGTCGAGCATCATAAAACTCCTTACGCAGTTTTAAAAGAACCTCTTTAATCTCTTCGCTAGTTTCCACATGATAAGCCCGGGCAATAAACTTGCTCCCCTTCTCCTTGTAATACCCTTCCGAAGGATTCTCTATCGTTTTATAAATATCTTCCATATTAACCCTCACCAATCCACAAAATGGCGAGCAGCAAAGTACATAAAAAACGAGATATGGAGACAAAAAAAGAAAAAAAATATTTTTACCATTTTAGCTTGCAAAATGCCAGTTTTTATTATTTTTGCACCTCCAAAAAAGGCGAGGTAGCTCAGTAGGTTAGAGCGTCGGATTCATAACCCGGAGGTCCCGAGTTCAATTCTCGGTCTCGCTACTCAAATCTTTATTTTTAAAGGCAATAAAAAAGCGGAACTTGTTATTAGTTCCGCTTTTTTTATTTGCTACCTCCCCCTAAAGTTATCTGTTTCCAGACACCTTTATATAAGTGGAGTTAAAGATTAAATTTTACTTAGGTCAATTTCAAATTCAATGGGTTTGTCAGGTGTGGTACAATGCAGCACACACCGGTCACAAATCGAAAGCTCACCACGCAGTCGCTTTTTCACCATATCATCGATGTTGGTCTTGAGCGTTTCTATTCTAATATCGTCTGTAACCTCGGCAGCAAAAGCAAACATTAGCAACATACGGGCATCATCAAACGGAATGCCCCGCTGCATCAGGTAAAACATAGCTTCGTTGTCAATCTGGCCCACGGTTGCCCCATGACTACACTGCACATCATCGGCATAGATTTCCAAAAACGGCATAGTGTTCATTTTTGCCTTGGAGGTCATTAAAATATTGTTGTTTCGCTGGAACGCATTGGTCTTTTGTGCATCGCGGGCAACATAAATATAGCCATTAAAAACACCTTCCGCCTCTTCATCGAGGATACCTTTAAAAAGTTCGTTGCTATTACAATGAGGAGCATTATGATTTACATACACCTGATTATCGACATGCTGCTTCTTGTCCATCAGAAAGAGGCCTTTTAGATCTGCTTCGGCCCCTTCTCCATTTAAGTTTACGTGTAATTCGTTACGAATAAGCCCGCCATTAAAGGTTAAAATGCTGACCTTAAGCCGGCTGTCACGTTCCATGTTAAAGAAGCTATTGTTCAATAATGCCGTTTCATCATTAATATTTTGCAACTTGTAAAGGTCGAGAGAAGCGTTTTCACCCAGGTGCACTTCCGTTAGTGTATTGATAAAACTATCATCGTGATTGATGGAGTCGTCGCAATGCAAAAAAGTAAAGCGGCTGTTGTTGCCAAGCACGATCAGGTTGCGTGTATTGAGCATCAATCCCCGTTTGTTCACCAACTTGATAAGCTGAACCGGCTTTTCCACCTCAACATTATCTGGCACGTAAACAAAAACCCCGTCCTCGGCCAACGTGGCATTGATGGCTGTCAGGCCATTGGTACCAGCATTTGCTACCCGGGAGTAATATTTTTCGAAGTATTGGGGATACGCTTTTTTGGCTTGGGCAAGACTTCCGATAATGACACCGTTTTCAAACTTTTGTAGGCTTTGCT
>JANTGU010000071.1 GCA_024762735.1 Bacteroidales bacterium
GTGAGCATCTATGTTTTTGAAAGTTGGATGCAGCTATCAGGCAGCTGGTCCGACAGTGCAGCCCTGGGAGTGGTAACCGCTTCATCGTTGTTGTGGTTGGTAAACCTGGCCTTTCCGGCGCTCATAGGATTGAGTTTTGTGTTTAGCCTAAAGTTTTTTAGAAAAACACCGGCCACATGATTGTTCTTATGGAAATATTTATCTGGTTGTTGCTGGTATTGTCGCTTTTTTACCTGGCCATCATTGCGGTGTTTACCTATGGATGGTTTACCCTGAAAAAAAATGAGAACTTTGACAGCGTTGGTACGGAGAAGGCAAGCGTGGTCGTGGCGGTTCGGAATGAAGAAAAAAATATTTTGGCATTGCTGGAGGCTTTGCGTCAACAAACCCGCGATACCCAATTTTTTGAAATTATTTTGGTTGATGACCACTCCGAAGACAGCACCCAAAAGTTGATTCATGATTTTATGGTTTCTCATCCTGCAATGAACATAAAGCTCATTCACGCCAACGGAACCGGGAAAAAACAAGCCATCAGCCAGGGAATAGAAGCGACAAGCAACAAATTCATTATCACCACCGATGGCGATTGCATTATGCATAAACAGTGGATTGCCCGAATAACGGACTATTTCGGGAAATATCAACCAAAAATAATTTTAGGCCCTGTGGTTTATGCTCACGAAACAGGTTTGTGGCAGCAGCTGTTTTCACTAGACTTCATCAGCCTGGTAGCTTCGGGTGCCGGGTCAGCGGGCGCCGGATTACCATTTATGGGTAACGCCGCCAACATGGCATTCGACAAAACGGTTTTTAACCATCGGCACCTGCACGAGGGCTATTCGTCGGGGGATGATGTGTTTTTTATCCACGCGATCAAAAAAAAGTATGGGAACCGAAGTATCCACTTTCTCAAAGATACCCGGGCGCTCGTGTCAACCAAACCCCCTGAAAACCTGAAAGCTTTCATTAACCAACGCCTTCGCTGGGCTTCCAAGGCCAAAGGTTATCATGATTTTTGGTCGCTCACGGTTTCGTGGATCGTGCTATTGTTTAACCTCGGCATGGCACTACTTTTTGTGGCCGGCTTTTTTTGGAACTGGATGTGGGCTGTATGGATACTCTTCATGGCCATGAAAACCTTTGTCGATTTCCCGCTGTTAAGCGGATACGCACAGTTTACCGGTAAGTCGAAGCAAATGCTTTACCTGTGGCTCATGGAACTTATCTACCCATTTTACATTGTTTTGGCCGGCATCGGATCGTTGTTCGTAAAATATCGCTGGAAAGGCCGCACGGGTCTCAAATGATATATTGACTATTTTCGCCGGTGAATAGGCACCCTGTTTATCGAAACACAATTTCAAAATAAAATGTCTGAACTGTTACTTTTGTTGCTTTTGGGAATCGTACTGCTGATATCGTTTTATCTGCTTTACTTTTTCTCGGAGCACTATTTTATTCCTTCGTTGGATGATCTGGGCAAGCGTTTTAAACTCTCTTCCGATATTTCGGGTGCTACCCTGATGGCTGCCGGATCCAGCGCGCCGGAGCTTGCCGTGGTTATAGTGTCGTTGCTTAAAACGGGTAATCACGAAGCTATTGGTATCGGCACCATCGTGGGTTCGGCACTGTTTAACCTGTTTGTGATAGTGGGTGCCGTGATGGTGATAAAAACCAACAAAAAGATGGTGTGGCAACCGCTGGTGCGAGACCTGGTTTTTTACGCGCTTTCTATTTTACTGCTGGTTTTTTCTTTTAGAGATGGTAGCTTTAGCCTGTTCGAGGCCATGGCATTCGTGGCTGGTTACCTGGTTTACTTCGGGAGTTTGTTCGTTTGGAAAAAGCTGTTTCCCTATCAAGATATCGAGCTTCACGACCACGAGGAAGGGGAGGCCGGTTTAAATGCGTTCGACAGACTACTTAAACGGGTTATTCCAAAAATCAGCAACCTCTACATCGCGTTTATACTTGATATTATCGTGATTGGATTGTTAAGCTGGGTGCTGGTATCGAGTGCCATCGAAATTTCTGCTATCCTGGGCATTCCCGAAATAATTGTTGCTTTAACGGTGATTGCGCTGGGGACTTCAGTCCCCGATTTGATAGCCTCGGTCATTGTTGCCAAACAAGGCAGACCGGGCATGGCCATCAACAACGCAGTGGGATCCAATATTTTTGATATCCTGATTGGCCTGGGTTTACCGTTTCTGCTGCTATTCCTGTTTGCACCGGGAGGGGTGCCGGTTGACAACAACTCACTGACAATTTCTTTTGCATTATTGATGGGCTCCATCGTTTTGTTAGCACTAGGATTTTTATTTAGCCGGTGGAAAACCAAATCGTGGTTAGGCTGGATGTTGATGCTGCTTTACGCCGGATATCTCCTCTATCAGATTGCTGCTGTTGTTGGATTTTGAAGTTGATGGGTGTAATGCATGAGTTACCAAGTTCAAGCGCACGGTTGCAAACCGTGCGATGGGGTTTAGGTTTTGTTAGTGCAGTATTTCATTAATTCAATAGTTCAATAATTATTATTCTTTTCACGAAATAGTCTGTTAAATCGACATTATTATTTAAAATACCACATGCCATTAAATTAAAACTTGAAAATCCATTAAATCTATTTCTGCCCGTATGATTGAGAACCTGACTTTTATTTTCGAGATAAGATTTTATGAAATCACTTTTATTTTCAATACTATTAAGTCCTTGATAATATTCACCAAAAACATTAAATAATCTTAGTTGATTTCTCTTTTCAAGAAAACTATTGAAGTCAATTTTTGTCAAATCAACATGCTTCGGGTTTGGTGGTAGAAGAAAAGTGTCTTGAATTACCTCTTCAGTTTTCTTTAGTCTGTTCGTGTATTTATAAATTCTAAGTAAACTTTTGTTACCCTCAATTAGTGCTATCGTGTCAGGCTTTAAAACAATTTCTTTTTCTAGTTTGGAATTTTTGAATATCTCTTTTAGTTTTTGAAACGACAGTGAGTCTGCTTTTTGCTCAACAAAAGTATAAGGGCGACATGCCATTAACAAAAACTGTTTATAAGAACTGTCTAATGAATTTTCTGATTGAAATCTTTTTTCTATGTAATTATCAAATTCCTTTACTAATTCATTAAGCGTTGCGAGATTTTCATTGGAAAGGTTTGATTCAAAAAGTTGGATATCCTTATTTTTTAATTTTCTCTCACAACCTTGTGACAGTAATCCTAAAGTCAGAATAATAATGATAATACTTTTCATCTCTTGGGGGGGTTGGATTCAATATTGCACCTAACGGTTTGGCTATTCGTAGTGCGCGTTTACGAAGCAGTAAACTTTCAATTTACTACTAAACTTCATTACTTGCACAATGCTTCTATTTATCAATGTCCCCCGCATTACGTATAGCCTTTGTTAGCATTTGTTTTAATTCATTTGAGGTCGGGACTTTTCCTTTTAATTTCTCAGGTAATCTATGAGTTAATTTGTATTCTGATACACCTATTGGTTTATTACTTGACCTCAATGCATATTCAACTTCAATGTTGTCCTTTATTGGACATAGAATAATTCCAATTGAAGGATTATCATCTGCTTGCTTTTCTTGTTCATCAAGTAGTTCAAGATAGAAATTCATTTTTCCAGCAAATTCAGGCTCAAACTCAACAGTTTTTAATTCAATGGCAACTAAGCATTTTAAAATTCGGTGGTAGAACAATAAGTCAATAGCATATTCTTTTTGGTTAAGTTTTAATCTGTACTGATTTCCAATAAAACTAAAACCATATCCGAGTTCTAAAAGTAGGTCTCGGATATTTTCAATAAGCCTATTTTCCAATTCTTTTTCCAACACTGGTTTTGTAATTCCAAGAAAGTCGAGATTATATTCACTCTTCAGTGCTTCATTGGCTTGCTCTGACAGATGAATAGGAAGAGCTTTTTCAAAATTACTCATTTTTTTATCTGTCAATTGATGTTGATAAGCGTTTGCTTTAATCTGATTAAGTAATACTGCCCGACTCCATCCTAATTGGTCAGTCGCTTGTAAATAATAATTTCTTTCTTTTTTATCTTTTACTTGATGAATAATCAGCATATTTTGTCCCCAAGGAATTTTTAATGCCAATTCCAACAACTCTGGTTCGTTTTCATATTCAAGGTAGAATTGTCTCATTCTCCATAGATTTTGTGGTGAATAACCTTTCACTCCATCTATTTGTTTATTAATGTCTTTTGATAAGGTGTCAACTATTGATTGTCCCCATTGATTTCTTTCTTGGTTTTCAACAATGATTCTACCTATTTCAAAATTCTGTCCAATATGGAACTTATTCAAAGATTTAAATGCTTGATACCTTGCAGAATTAATCGTGTCGATTATTTCTTTGAAAAAGTTATTATATGCTGATATTTTATCCATATTCAAAATTACTCAAATTCTCTCACAACTGTGATAGAAATAAAAATTATATAATTCTCTCACAACTGTGATTGTTTCTCCTAAATAAATGCTAACAATCTGCTATCTGCCCTGTTCAATCAACCTCCACCCTACTTCACATCCTTTTCAACAACCTGAATAACGGTTTTGGGGTCGTTGTTGTAAACATAGGCTACCACGTGGCTGTTATCGGGATTTCCGGTAATGGTATATTGATATGATTGTGAGTATTGTTTGCCCACTTCAATGGCATCGCCAAAAATATTCTCGCCCCAGGTACCGTTAACCGACCCGCGGAACATGTGCATGAACACGTAATCGTTGATAATGGGTGTATCACCCACTTCGGGGTTCTCATTTTTTTGAGCCGAAACCAGGCTGTCTTCGGTGATGCCTACAAAAAGGCTGTAGGTTCCCGACATAGCTTTTAAAAACTCAGTAGTAACATCAATGGAAACCACACCACCTGAAAAATCGGTTGACAAGGTAATGTCGGCTTCTGCCTCTTTTTCCATTTCATCGGCAATCTTAATACCCCATTTATCCTTAACCACAATGTAATCGCCCGGGGAGTTAGGAACACGATCGATTAACCCGCTGGGATAATTCTGAAATCCAAAAAAGGTATTCCATTCATTGCCTGACGGGGTACGATAATCGTTATCAAACAGGCTTCCCGGATGAGGGTCGGCAAAATAACCGGCATGTATTGCCATCACAACAAGACGTTCTCCGTAAAGGTCTTTCAGGTCGTGTGCAATAACTGCTGCCGTGGGACAGTTGACGCAAGTGTGGCCAGTGTAATCTTCCAACAGTACGTTTTTAACCACCCCGGTAGTATCGTGGCCGCCACCGTTGCTCTCTTTGAAGGGTGGCGAAACTTTTTCGCACGCGCTAAATAGCACGAACAAAGCAAAAAACAGGGATAATATTTTAAGGTGTTTCATGTGTTTATAATTTTGTATTCTACTAATACTGCGTTCTTTATGTTTTGTCATGATTTTTTCGTCATATTTTGCTTCATTTCCTTTATCCATATCGCCAACCGGATAGAGATAATCCATACTCCTTTAGACTATTAAAAACTGCTGGAGATGGTTAAATAAAACCCGCTGGAGGCCGGTACCTGTCGGCAGACACCTCCCACGCAAACTACCCCCTCGCGCTGGCGGCCGTAAGTGAGGGCAAACCGGGTAGTTTTAATAGAGTAACCTCCGGCCACCGTATAGTAATGGAGCTGCTCATCACCCACGGGGTTACCATAGTTCCACTGGTCGGAAGCCGTGATAAACCAATGGGGCGAAATGGTGTACTCCACCAGGGCGGCAGTCCAGTTTCCTTTGTCCTGTTCGGTAAACAAAGCCTGTGCTTCCCAGCGCAACGACTTTCGGGAAGTGAACTTGTAGGTCATGTCAAAAATGACAATGTTATTATGTACTACGGGATCGCCGGCATGCCCCTGGATAGAGGCTATATCGAATACCTGATTCAAATATTCCGCCGTGGCCTGAAATTTACGGGAAAACTTTTTATGCAAATGAATTTGAATGTCACGCATGAAAATATGGTCGCTGAACTGAAAAAAGTCAGAAGTATATCCCAAGGTGCCAGGCACGTTGATGGCACTGGTATCGCCGGCAGGCTTTCTGACAATATCATTAATTTGCGAAAAGTTAACGGAAACATCCATGCCATATTTCCCTCCCAGCTTACTCTTCCTGGGTATCTTGTAATTAACCTGGAGTTGAAATCCAATTTCGCCATTGGGTTGCGTGGCATAAGGATACATGGAAGCCAGCATATAGGTATGGGCTTCGGTGATGGGAGGCAGGTAACTTATATCAAGCGCGTTGGCTGTCTCAGCCCTGTCAGATTTATAAGAAAAATTGTCAATTCGTTTAAACACCGCTAAAATACCCAACCCTCTTTGCGAATAGGAAGCGTTAAAAATAAAAGCATCACCCGGTTTATAGATGTAGTGGTTGATGGCCGAGGGGTCGTTGATTTTATGTGCATACTCGGAGCTGAAATTAAACTTACCAATGCCGATATTAAACCTGGCAGCGCCACTACCTACATTACGCGGGAGTTTATAAATGGGATCGTTATCCACCTGGTATTTGCTAACAAAGCTACCCCCAAGGGTAATCCTTAATTTTGAGTCAGCCATCGATTTAACCATATCGTTCAAGCTAAGCTCAGCATCCAATCCTTTAACAATGCCCCGGCTGTTTTTAGTATATTTATTCCAGAAAAAGCGCTGGGTACCGTAAACTCCTTTCAGGATAACCCCTTTCACGGGCTCGTAAGTTACACGCGCACCGTTTAACGAGTTGTCGTAACCCAAAGTCCACTCCTGATAGGTACGCAGCAGCAGCCCGTTACCAAACTGCTCATAAAAGTTACCCACGGTAAAGCTAAACTTTTTGGTGCTGTACGATGCCCACATGTAAGGAATACCGCTTCCTTCGAGCCGGTTATCAAAACCGGCAATGGGCGGCAGGTATGCTTCGTAGCGAACCCCGGCTGAAAAATTGCCAAGGGTGTAGATTACCTCGGCAAATCCGTTAAATGCAAAGTTACGGCCGTCAATCAGCGAATCGGTAATGCCCATGGGGACATCAGGATGGTAGTACATGCCATCTGCTTCGAAGCTACCGTGAACCTCCGATTTTTTTAACAATTCGCCCACCTGCGCCTGCATAGATAGGGCTGACAACAACAGGAAAAGAAATAGGATTTTTTTCATGTGTTTATGATTTTGTATTGCATTGTATTCTTTTACGTTTTGTCACGATTTTTTCATGCTTCGCGAAAAAAATCGCGCCAAAACGGATTTTCTATTTTTTATTCCCGGGGTTAAAACCCCGGGCTAATAAGATTTATTCCCTACAGGGTCGGGTAATCGTTCCACTGGATGTCGTTATTCCGTCATGGAGGTTTTACCTGCTTAAAAATTTGCCATCAACTGATTCACTTACTTCTTGTTTTGTTATTGGTTTTAGCTCCTGTCTTCCGAAAACCTTAGGCACCCTTCGACGAGCTCAGGGGCCTAGTTCATCGGCTGCTTCGACAGGCTCAGCAACCGAGGCTCAGCAACCGAGGCTCAGGGGCCTAGTTCAGAGCAGGCAGCAACACCAATAGCTATAGGGATTTTCCAAACAGGTTAACCTGTTAATGATTGGAAATATCTTCGCCCTTGGCTACTTTTTCAATCAGTTCAAACAGCTCGTCTTCCAGCCCTTCGTAATAGGAGGTGTGCTGGTAAACAATTTTCCCGTTACCATCCAACAAAAAGGTATGAGGAACCATATTAACACTCATAGCACGCTTAAACTCCTGGTTGGGATCGAGCAACACATCAAACTGCCAGTCTTTTCCCATCACAAAAGGTTTAACTTTTGCTGTTGAACGAGCATCATCAATAGAAACGGCAACAATTTTTACCCCGGTTTCATCCTGCCAATCCTCGTAAAGTTCGCTGTACGCATCCAGCTCTTTTTTACAGGGCTTGCACCACAAGGCCCAAAAGGCAATTAAAATAGGTTTCCCGTCGTTGGAAATTTCAGAAGTATTAAAGGTTTTTCCGTCGAGGGTTTTAACATTCACCGATGGCAGCTTGTTAACAGCTTCTGATTGTGCCATGGCACTCATTCCCAGCAAAACAACAAACAGCAACACTACAAATTTTTTCATAAACAGATTTTTAAAAATAGAAATTTTAAACGGACAGAATAGTGTGTCCGAAATATGCCTCTCTTGACAACTACCCAGGTATTAAAGTTGCACTTATCAATATGACACACCCATGAGGCTAAGGTATATATACTTCCAGAATCTTGACCGACTTTTCAGGTGTTAATTCCACTGTATCAAGGGCGTTTGGAATGACCACCGTTTCTCCTTTTTTCATTTTTACTTCGCCCTCTTCCCATTTTATGGTTAACGATCCTTCCAACGCGATATAAATAACAAACGAATCAAGTTCTTCGTAATCTTTCCGGATGGGTTTGTTAAAATCAAGCAGGCTGGTAACAAAATAGGGACATTTTACCACCGGAACCGTTTTGTTGATGACCGGTATATAATCGGTGCGATACTTTTTATGAAACTCGAAGTCGATGGCATCCAGTGCCTCTTTGGTATGAAGCTCGCGTTGCAGGCCTGCCGCATCAATTCTGTCCCAATCGTAGATGCGGTAAGTGGTGTCGGATGTTTGTTGAATTTCGGCCAGCAAGATACCCGGACCTAATGCATGAACCCTGCCGGCAGGGATATAAAAGACATCCCCTTTTTTAACCGGTTCAAAGTTTAAAATTTTTTTAAGCGTTTTATTTTCGAGATGCTCCAGGTATTTTTCTTTGTCCATTTTTTGCTTGAACCCGGCAATAAGCTGCGCCTCTTCATCTGCTTCAAGGATATACCACATCTCGGTTTTACCACGCCCTATTTTGCGTTTGGCAGCCAGCTCGTCATCGGGATGCACCTGAATGGAAAGCCAGTCGTTGGCATCGATAAACTTGATAAGCAACGGGAATTCAATACCATACTCGTCGTAAGCTTTATCACCCACCAGGTCGCCCATATAAACCTCCACCAGTTCATTTAGCTCGTTGCCGGCCAGAAAGCCGTTGGACACCAGCGTGGGATTTCCATCTACACCTGATACCATCCAGGCTTCACCACAATTGGGCAGGTTTCCGTAATCCA
>JANTGU010000072.1 GCA_024762735.1 Bacteroidales bacterium
CCCTTTTTAATGGCCAGTGCGACCACAACTCCCACTATCACCGCCAGAACAATATAAAGCCAGACTTTTTTTCTTTTATTTTTACTCATAATTCAAAGGTATTTTCAAAATTCAAAACGGGTAAAGGTACTATCATTTTATTTTCCACCGGCGGTCACGTTTTTCAAGGTGATGGGTCTTCCCAGATAGAAATTCAGAATCCTTGTTTTAAAAATATAGTCGTATTTGGCCGAGGATAAATCTGATTCGGCATTGGAAAGCTGAATTTTAGCCACGTTGTAATCGGTAGCATTAATCATGCCCACATCAAATTTTTCCTGTGAATATTTAAACGATTCGCGTAAGGCGGCCAGTGATTTTTGTTTGGCAAGATAGGTTTGATAGGCGGCCAACGCATCGGCATAAGCCTGCTCGATATTTTTACGAAGCCTGTTTTTCTCCAACTGTAAATTCAGATTGGCATTTTCGTAGTAAATTTTGGATTGTTTTATTTGAGTTGAAACCTGATAACCATTGAAAACAGGGATGGCCAACCGGAAGCCCATAGTGATATTACGGTTATCGCGCAGCTGATCGGGAAAAGGTTTGATCTGGTTAAAGTCGGGGTCTAACGGGTTGTTGCTTTTTCGTATCTGATCGGAATAGTTGGTCGCATAACCACCATTCATGGTCAACCGTGGATACCTCGCTCCTTTAGAAACAGAAAGACTCCTTTCGGCGCTTCCCAATTGCGATTCAGCCCCTTTAATCTCGGGCATAATATTAACTGCTTTACGATAAATCAAATCGGGGGAAACCACCTCCGAAGCATCCAGGTTAACTTCCAGCTCGGGCTTTTCAATATCGAATTCGTCGCTTGCGGTCAGATCCAGAAGCTGCTTTAAATCGAGGTAGGCAAGCATCAACCTGTTCTTGTAATTCACCAACGTGGCTTGCTCGGTAGCGCCTTGCGACTCGATATCCAACAGGTTTCCCCTGGCCACGGTTCCGGCCTCGACCTGTTTTTTGGTTCGCTCAATTTGCTGTTCGGTAATATCCACCTGGCGCTCGGCATTATTTACCAGCTCTATATTAAACAATATTTGAAGATACGCAGAAGCAATGTTCAATGACATATCATTCCGTATTTTCTCGTAGTTGTACTTTTGTGCCAAATAATCAAACTCTTTTTGACGGATGGTGTTCAGTTGTTGCAAACCGTTGAACAAAGTAACATCAGAATTGACACTAAAATAACTCTGCTGCGTGTTGTTATCGGTGTATTGATAGGTTGCCATATCAATGGAACGACCCCATCCAAAATTATAGGAGGTGCTGGCATTTAGCGAAGGGATAAGATTTAGTTTGCGCTGCAGATAGTCATTGTTGGCCGTTTCAACACTCAATTCGCTCTGCTTGATTTGTAAATTGTTATCAAATGCATAGGTAATACAGTCTTCGAGCGACCATAACTTTTGTGCCGAAACCGTTGTAGAAAGGAAAACGGTTGCCATTACAACAAGGGCTAAGAATGCGTTTTTTCTCATGTTTACAGTCTTTTATCTTTTTTTAAAGAGTTTATAAAACTAAATAATTTATGAATGATAATAAAAATCTTTTACTAATTATTGTTAAAAGGATAACGATACACTTCTAACATAGTAGGAAATGATTTTATACCTTTACCTCCCATTTAAATTTTAAATTCAAACCAAGGGAAAAATGAAAAACCTTACCTCATTACTGATGCTTTTGTTGATCTTGTTAACGAAAGCAACCTACGCCGAAGTCGGCGACACCATCCACGTGGCACACTATGCCATTCATCTTTCCCAAATCAACACCGAACAACAGACCATCGCCGGATGGGTTGAAAACTCGGTGGTTTCAAAGCATGACAACCTCACTGCTTTTTCCCTCGAACTAAAAGCCCTGACAGTGGATTCGGTTCAGGTAAACAATGAGGCAACCGCGTTTACCCAATCAGACGAGTTGGTACGAATAATGTTACAGCAACCCGTTAACGCAGGAGATATGTTCAGCGTAAAAATTTGGTATCACGGTAAACCGTTTCACGAATCGTGGGGAGGTTTTCATTGGAATGGCGAGTATGCTTTTAACCTGGGTGTTGGGTTTGAATCTATTCCTCACAACCTTGGCAAAACATGGTTTCCCTGCGTGGATGATTTTACCGACCGGGCAACCTACGATTTTTACATTACCGTTAATAACCATAAAAAAGCTGTTTGCGGGGGCGTTTTGCAGGAGGTGACCGCCGTAACCGACACCACTTCCGAATGGCATTGGAAACTGAACCATAACATTCCCACTTATTTGGCCTCCGTAACCGTGGGCGATTATGTGCTTGTTCAGGATCAATACATCGGCATGGCCGACACCATTCCCATCACCATTTATGTGCACCCTGCCGACTCTTCCAAAGTAGCAGGCTCGTTTGTACATCTGAAAAATACCCTGCATTTTTTTGAAACGCATTTTGGCCCTTATCCTTTTGGAAGAGTGGGGTACACGGGTACGGCCATTGGCGCCATGGAACATGCCGGCAACATTGCCTATCCAAGTTTTGCCATCAACGGCAACACCAGCCAGGAGTCGTTGTACAGCCACGAGCTTTCGCACATGTGGTTTGGCGATAAAGTTACCTGCGCCAAGGCCGAAGAGATGTGGCTTAACGAAGGGTGGGCATCCTTTTGTGAAATGTACTACCTGGAAGGGCTAGGCAATCATGATCAGTTTGTTTCGGAGATGCACGACCGCTATTATAAGGTACTTCAGCAAACCCCTTTTGTCGATCATGGTGACTACGCTTTAGCCAATGTGCCACAGCAGTACACTTACGGAAGTACTTCTTACGATAAAGGAGCCGTGGTGGTTAACACCTTGCGGAATTACCTGGGCGATTCGCTCTTTTCGGCTTCCATGACAGCTTACCTAAACCACTTTGCCTATCAGTCCGCCTCATCACAAGACATGGAATCGTTTTTAACCAACTATACCGGCATAAACATGAAACCCTTTTTTGATGCATGGGTATTTACTCCCGGCACCCCTCACTTTTCCATTGACTCGGTGACCACCCAACAAAAAGAAAACGGCTTTAACGTTGACATCTACATACGGCAGCGCTACAAGGGAGCTGACTTTTTAGCCGATAACAATATATTGGAAATTGGCTACCTGAATGATGACTTTACACTGGTTACAGATACGGTTCATTTTTCTGGAAAATATGGCCATTCACAAAAAACGCTCTCTTTCCTTCCCAGGGCAGTGCTGATGGATCCCAATGAAAAAACTGCCGATGCCACCACCGACAATATTAAAATTTTTAACCATCCCGAAGAGTACTATTTTAAAGATACCTTTTTTAATCTTGATGTAACCGGATTAACCGATTCAGCTTTCGTAAGGGTAACGCACAACTGGGTTAAGCCCGACACCTTAAAGCACCCTGTCGGCGGGTTAAGAATATCGCCCAACAGATATTGGAAAGTAGAGGGTGTTATACCTGCTAACATGGAATCGACAGGCCGTTTTTATTATAGCAACAGCAATTACCTGGATGGTGATTTAAATCTCTCCTCCAACGATTCGGTGATGATTTTGTATCGTGCTACTACCTTTGATGACTGGCAATATGTACCTCAAACCATGCTGGGAGTAGCCACCATCGGCTACCTTTATGTTGATAACATTAAACCCGGGGAGTATGTGCTGGCTGCCTTAAACCGTGACTATATTGGCATCCACAAACAACTTGATAGCGGAAACTTCAAACTCTACCCTAATCCCACTTCAGGAAAGCTGTCGGTAGCGTTTCAGGAAAGAGCTCAATACCACCTCAGCATCAGCGATACCAGTGGCAGACTTCTGAAAGAGGTATCCTTCTCGGGCAAGCGCAAGACCATTCGTTTAAACGCTCTTGCTGTGGGCACTTTGATGGTAACAGCATCAAAAAACGGACAGTTTTTGGGTACACAAAAAGTTGTTTTGGTTAGATAAGTTATTTACCCTTCTACCATTACCCTATTTATTGAACTCTTTACAAAACCATGTTTATGATGGTTAATGGCTAAAGCCATTGGACTTTACTCTTCTTATCCCCGGAATAAATCCCGGGGCAAATATAATGGTCAAGACCTCTTAATCTAGATGGTTACTAATATGAGCGCCTTCAATAATTTATAAACCTTAAATTGAAGTATTGAAATGGAGAGATTTCCAATGCCGCCTGTTTTCCGCACTTATTTCAAAGACCTTTTATAATGTAGTATTATTCAGATGTGTATTTCATTCCAGGGTATCCCGATAAAAGCATCTGGATTTCAACTGACGTTTCCGGTTCAAACTTCAGTTTCTTTTTCCGCTGTCACTTTTTTACTCAAAAAAGCCATGCCCGACTAGAGTCATTCAGGCGGGTTACCAAAAAAATGTCCGCTGCGCCCAGATTCCTAAAAACATAAACCCTACGCCTAAAACTTATGAACTCCTCCTTTTAATTGCCGAAGTAGCTCTTGTTTTATTTTTTTCTACTATTGGTTAATCAAAGTAAATAGAATTCAAATAGAATTTAGAAGGTTCTTCTACTTCGGCACTTAACGTCGTCGAACAGCATAAGTTTTTTAACGGCTTCGGGCTTATGTTTTCTTAACGGAATCTGGCCAAGGCGGAGTTCAACCCTCCTCATAGTCGGCCTGATTTGGGTGGTTTAGCCGTCCCAACAAATCAAATTATAAATTTCATAAATCGCTGACCCTGGAAGGGTCATATATTAATAGCCCCGTCCCGATAGCTATCGGGATCAACCCGGGGTAATGAAGAAAACACATAGGTTTTGGCGCCTGCCCGACTGACCGTCGTTCGGGCGGGGATTTTTGCTCCTTTCCCTGAGCCTCGGTTGCTGAGCCTGTCGAAGCAGTTGAAGGGTAGGGAGCAAAAATCGTGACAAAACATAAGCTGTAGTTAATATTAAAGATATGT
Organism: Bacteroidales bacterium; assembly: GCA_024762735.1. Lineage (GTDB taxonomy): Bacteria > Bacteroidota > Bacteroidia > Bacteroidales > F082 > B16-G9. The sequence goes on from JANTGU010000072.1 coordinate 4,981, forward strand.
ACAAAAGCCCTCTCTGGAAAAAATTTATTTTGTTAAGTAGGTAGGTTATACTTAGGAGATTTCTGGTACCGAATGGCCTTTGCACCGTGTTTTATTTTCATGTACATTTGCGCCCGATGAAAAAAATGATGAGCAAGTTAGGATGGATGCTGGTGCTGGCAGGAGTGATGATGTTTATGTTTACCGCATGTGGTGATGACCCGACACCCAAAAAGAGGATTATTACCAATATTCCCGAAATAAATTTCCCCCTTTATTCAAGTCTGGATAGTGTTGTTATTGCTCAAAAAGCCATGGAGCTTGATAAAAAGTTTAAACGACTTCAGCGCTTAACCGGATTTAATGGTGCAGTCCTTTATACGGAAAAAGGGCACCTGATTTTTAAAAAAGCTTATGGTTTTGCCAACGTGCGACGCCATCGCGATTCGCTCACCACCCATAGCGCCTTTCAGTTGGCATCTGTTTCAAAAATGTTTACGGCCATGACCGTGATGATACTGAAAACCGAAGGAAAAATCGGTTATGATGAAGATATACGCACGTACATTCCACAGTTTCCATACGAGGGGGTTACCTGCCGCTTGCTGATGACTCACCGTTCGGGATTACCCCGCTACATGAGCCTGGCTCTGGATAAATGGAAAAACAAAAGGATTCCCATGAACAACGATGATGTGATGAATCTTTTTGTAAAATACAAACCCGATGTTTATTTTAAACCCGATCACGGGTTTCATTACTGTAACACCAACTACGCATTGTTAGCCAATGTAGTGGAAGCTGTTACAGGAAAACATTTTGATGAAGTGGTGGAGGAAAAAATTTTTAAACCTCTCCACATGGATGATTCATTTGTTTACAACATGCGCAACGACTCTTCCGTTCCCCTGTATGTTGAAAAGGGCGTACCGGGTTATTATCATCGCGGCTGGCGATGGCGACGCATGGAAAACGATTACCTGAATGGGGTTTTGGGCGATAAAAACGTTTACACTTCGGTAGAAGATTTGTTTAAATACGACCGGGCACTCGACAATTTTAAACTGGTTCCCGATACTGTGTTGCGCGAAGCTTTTGAGAAGGGAAGCCCCAAATACTGGCGCCGAAAAGACAATTACGGTTTTGGGTGGCGCATCAAAACCTCCATGGACAGCACCGTTTATCATTTTGGATGGTGGAAAGGATTTCGAACTTTTTACATGCGTGATATGCGCCATCAAAAAGCATTGGTCGTACTCACCAACAAAGACAAAGGGCCCGGCTCCGCCAACTTTTGGAATATCATAAAAGCCGACACCCTTCCGCTGGGCAGTTGCTGTGCGGTAAAGGAATAGTCTTTAGGAAACACTCGGGCAGGACTTCCAAAACGGCAGCCCTGTGATGGGGTGAATAACAAAATAAAAAAGAGGATTGAAAATTTCAATCCTCTTTTTTAATTAGCTCATTAAATCAATTATTTTGTGCTATCCGCGGGAATATGATAAATATTTTCATCGTTCCGGTATCCTGATTTGTCTTTAAACCAGTCGTACGAAATTTGTCCGTTGCTTTCAGCCCATTCGGCAAACTTTAAATAAGTGCTGGTAATTTCTACTTTTTCAACCGGATAATCAAAATGTTCGATAATATTTAATCCCCATGGCAGATTTGTTTTAGTACGATAATATTTACCGTTGGCAGGATCCGAATTATCAGAATTCTGTCCAAACAGGTCGGTATCGGCTAAATCGGTTGGCGCATGATCAATCAAATGGATTTCAACGCCACGCTGCCCGTCAGCAAAAATAAAGGGATTGTAGGGTGGGTTTCCAATAGCAGCCAAATCGATGGGCTGCGTAAAGGTAATGTGAATATGCATGGTGTCTGGCTCTACATAAGGAGCATCCGGCTCGGTATTCACTCCCACACCATTTCCGGGATGTGGCAGCACATCATAACCATCTTCCCAAAGCATGATGACAGCATTGGTTTGCCCGTTTTCCAGGTTTCTGCCATCCAGCGAAACAATGTTTCCGGGTACATTGATATCACCCGAAACCTGCGCCACCAGAGCGTTATCGATGGGGAGTTCAAAACCAAATCCGTTGTGAAAATAGGCTCCCTGCGCCCTCAAAACAAAGGTTCCGTATATTTCGACCAGCTTATTGTCGCCATTGGTAACCTGGTTAAAATTGTAATCAATTACAGCATCATTAAAGTCGTAATCGCCCAAAGCAGGCCACATATCTTCAAATGCCAGCGTCCCGAAGTCGCCCTGATTAAAATAGTAGTTGTTAAAGGCTCTGTCCGGATCATTAGGGAAATCGTCAAAATGGTCGGGAACCCCGTCGCCATCACTATCGGTTCCGGTATAATCAACAGGAGGAAGCGTGGTTTGGTCAACAGCCTGAATGGGATTTGCCGTTACATAAAAAATAGCATCATTAAAATCGTGATCACAAAAATTTCTGTCGCGCAAAATGTCTTCAAAACCAAGCAGCATCAAATCACGACCATTATCGCTAAGCAGTACCGAGTGTTGTTTTAAAGCGGGGTCTGCTTCCGGGTTTAATTCCCTTTGCGAGTACACCACCCATTTTCCATCGGTAACCGTTCCATTTTGCCAACCGTTGGCCATCAACACGAAGCTAATGGTTGTGTTGGGAGGGAACTGGCCGATATGTACCTTGTTACCGGCATGCAAGCCACCGCCGCTACCCTGAAAGGAAACGTTGGGGTAGATAATGGTAATGGTGTCTATATCATCGGGGGTTTGCGGTGCATTACCCGTGGTGTAGGTGTAGAACCCCAAAACATTTCTGTACCCGGCTCCTTCGCCTACGAAAGTAACATACACATCGCTGGCCTCCGAAAGATGCAGGTTATGGTCGTAATCAAGCGAAAAGTACTGCGGGTGCGACTGTGTTAACCATACCCTTTCAGGAAGCGTGTTGTTAACATCTTGTAAAAACTGATTATCAATGGGGTCGTTATCCGGTTCCAGATAATCAGGCACACCCTGGCTGTTGTAATTTCCTAAAAACTTGTATTTTGCATTGGTACTTTTAGCCTGCATCAACGATTTAAACGAGGTGGTGGATGGAACGCCTCCCAACTGAACATCAAACCCGTTTTGATCTAAATCAATCATGCCCGGTTTGGGTAACCCGATGTAATCGGTGGTCACAAACAGCTGGGTGTAATAAGCCGGCACGTCGTACTCGACTGAAAACACACCGGATGCATCGGTTTGACCACTGGTAACCAGTTTACCGCCTTCCTCAGGGTCATTGGTATAAATCAGAATTTTTGCCCCCTGAACCGGATCGCCCAGGTTGTCGTAAGCGCGTACCGTTAAGGTGGCAGGCTTGGTGGTTGACCAGTCAAAATTATCAGCTACCACCAGCTGTTCCATGGTTTTTTCACTACTTGGAATGGGCTCGTCAGGTTTTTTGTTATTACACGATACCATGAGCGAAACCATCACCAACATTAAAAAGGTATTTCCTAAAAATAAGTATTGCTTTTTCATATCTCTATATTTTTTTTATGACACAATTCATAAATCATGCCTAAATTTATTAAACCTTAATAAATACAAAGTTATGAAAAAAACAATCGGTTAGTATTCTCCTTTTGAGAACATCATTTTTACATTGGAACTTATGCTCTCCGTACCGTAGCCACCTATTTCAAAAAGTTTTTCACGGGAGCCATGCGGGATAAACTCATCGGGAACACCAAGGATAGTTATGGGATTTAACAAGTGATGTTTTTCCTTAAACTCCAGCACCGCATCACCCAAACCTCCTTTTATCGTACCATCTTCAATGGTGATGATGTGCTCGTATTCAGCAAATGCTTCTGCAAGCAATGACTCATCCAGCGGTTTTAAAAAGCGCATATCAAAATGACCGGGGAAAAGGTGCTCCTTCTCCAGCTCTTCGATGGCTTTTGATGCCAATATACCGGCGTAGCCGAGGGTCAGCAATGCCACTTTTGCTCCCGCTTTTACTTTACGACCTTTTCCTACCGGGATGAATTCAAACGGCTCTTGTTCAATTTTTTTCGACCCTCTGTTTTTCGAGTACCGGATAGAAAAGGGGCCATCGGCATATTTTGAAGCGGTGAACATCAGGTTACGAA
>JANTGU010000073.1 GCA_024762735.1 Bacteroidales bacterium
TATGTAATAGATCTTTAATGTAATCGTAGATTTCTTTCCAACTCTTTTCGGCAAGAAAACGAAACTCGGGCAAATCCATATTGATGGAAATGAGCGACACATTTGGATTTTCCTCTTTCAGTAACTCTTGAAACTGTAGCAATAAAGTCGATTTACCGGCACGGCGGACACCTGTTACCACTTTGATAAAATTCTTATCCTTAAGAACAGAAAGTTTTTGAAGCTCCGTTTTCCTTAACAATTGGCGCATATAAATTAATTTATATATCTGTTGCAAAGATAACTTAAAATTCCTCATTATTATATATTATTTATAGTTTGAGGAATTGTGTTGCGTAGTAATTAAATATTACCCTTATGGTTTTCAACAAGAATAATTTATTGAACCTGTCCTGAAATTTCTTTCCAACTTAAGTAAATTAAATACCACGTAAAAAAAAGCAATCGGTTAATTGGTTCACATCATCATAAATTTTACTTTTGTCGATAATTTAAAGAATAACAGGTATGACGAAGAAGTATTTGGTTACAGTAGGAATTTTTGGTTTTTTAGCCGTGCTATTTGGCGCTGTAGGCGACCATATTTTAAAAGATAAGCTGGTTACAGAAAATCTTGCCAATTATCATATAGGTCTGCAATACATGATGTACCACACGTTGGCATTGCTGGCACTTTCGTTTGGACATAAAATGTTTTCAAAATCGTTTTTAAATGTGGTTTATGTGCTGTTCTTTGTTGGTATTGTATTGTTCTCCTTTGGTTTAATGATTCAGTCAACCTCTGAATATACGGCCTTGAGTCTTGGCCCCATGTCATTTTTAATTCCCATGGGGGGACTTTCGTTTATGGCAGGATGGGCTTACATTATCTATATGGGATTGAGCTTTAAACATACAAAGAGTCATAAACACCATCATTCACGTTCAAGTTCCAGCTCCAGCTCTTCATCCACGCATAGTGAATCATAGTTAGTTTTAAAAGATGCATCATGTTTATTCCTGATATTGAAACAAAATCTGTTGAAGAGATAAAAAAATATCAGGAAAAGGAGTTGCGAAAGCTGCTTCCTTACCTAAATGAACATTCGGTCTTTTATGGAGAGCAGTTTCGTGAAAACAACATCAATATAGCGGACATCACCACGCTGGAGGACTTGACTAAAATACCCCCTACTACCAAACACGACCTTCAAACCCGTACCCACGATTTTCTTTGTGTGGACAAAAGGCAAATAATTGATTACGTTACAACCTCGGGCACCTTGGGTGAACCCGTAACCTTTGCCATGACCGACCATGACCTGGAGCGATTGGCCTACAACGAGTACATATCATTTGCCTGCGCCGGCGTTACCAGTGATGACACTTTTCAGCTGATGGTAACCATGGATAAACGTTTTATGGCAGGTCTGGCCTATTACCTGGGATTACGAAAGTTGGGAGCAGGCATTATCCGGACGGGGCCGGGGTTGCAGGAACTGCAGTTTGAAAGCATTCAAAGACATCAGCCCACGGGATTGGTTACGGTTCCATCCTTTTTACCAAAACTGATGAGCTATGCCGAAAACCACGGCATCGACTACAACCATACCAGTATCAGAAAAGCGGTTTGTATTGGCGAGCCTATCCGTAATAACGATTTCACGCTGAATACCCTGGGTAAAAAGATTACCGATAAATGGGAAATCAAGCTTTACTCTACTTATGCCTCCACTGAAATGGGGACTGCGTTTACAGAGTGTGACGCGGGCAAAGGAGGACATCATCACCCTGAAATGATAATTGTGGAGTTTTTGGACGAAAACAATCAGCCCGTGGCTGAGGACGAACCGGGTGAAGTGACCATTACAACCCTTGGTGTGGAAGCCATGCCCCTGCTGCGATTTAAAACCGGGGACATCTGCTACCATCATACCGAACCCTGCTCTTGCGGACGAAACACCCTGCGCCTGGGACCGGTAATAGGTCGTAAAAAACAGATGCTAAAATTCAAGGGGACTACCCTCTTCCCTCCCGCTATTTATGATGTGTTAAACGAGATTGAAGGCATCGAGAATTACATTATCGAAGTATCCACCAATCAACTGGGGACAGATGAAATTTTAATAAAAGCCGGTTACGATAATCTGGAATCCCTGTCGGAAAAGCGCATTAAGGATCATTTTAGAGCCAGGTTAAGAGTGGCTCCCGAAATAGTATTTTATCATAAAAGTGAAATTCTCAAGCAACAATTCCCTTCGGGCAACCGAAAACCCATTACCTTTATCGACAAAAGAAAATAATTGCATGAAAAAGTTTTTTTTATTGGTGTTCATTGGCATCATCACTGCTAACCTCCAGGCTCAAAACAGTGTTGAGGTGTATAAAACACGTTCGATAACCTTTTTGGGTCTTGATTACACGGGCGCTATTTTTGTAGGTACCAAGGGTTTTAATGACCCTGCTGCCTTGAAGCCGTTGACCCAATCATGGAACAGCCTCTTTATCACCGAGCACAACAAGTATAATGTACAGAAAGCGTTTAAAGTACTAACCAGTGTTGAACTTGACATGGTTAGTAAGCGGAATGAACAAACCGATTTTTCTAACCGGATTACCGATAAGCACATTGAGTTGCCACACCTTACCCGTAGCGATTTAGAGGCCATGATAAGCAGCTATCCTGAGTCAACTGACAAGGGTGTTTCATTGGTCTTTATCGTGGATGCCTACGACAAGACCTCCGCCACAGCCTACTATCACTTTGTGTTTTTCGATAATCTTACCAAAAAGATATTATTATCCTATTCTGTTACCGGGTCGGCTGTTGGTGGCGGGTTACGTAACTATTGGGCTAATGCCTGCTACGAAGCCATCATTAAAGGAGGCAGGTATTACAGCTCCACGGCAGATTTTTACCGTAACTACACCGAATAGATGGAAGTGTGGTTGACTACCGTATCATTATCTTTTAACAAATTTTAATGCCCTATCCCCGCTTCTGGTTTTTACACTTACAACATAAATTCCTGAAGGCAAACTGGAAACCTTTAGCTGTGTGGAGGTATTTTGCGTATTCGTTTGAAGCACTTGTTTGCCCGTAGCATTAAAAATACTAATTTCAGTTATTGCAGCACTTGAGTTTATGGTAACAAAATCGTCCACAGGATTGGGGTTAACCGTTACAAAGAATGATTTATCATGCTCTTTTACAATGGTGCAATCATCTACATGGATAAGAAGAGAATCGGAGGGCATTCCGGTTCCGCAGCTATTGACTCCATAAAGCGATAGATAAGCAAGGCCTGTATAGACAGGGTTCCAGTCGATGGTAACATCCAGAAAATCGGGTGTAATAACACCTGCTTCGGCAGGATAAAGCTCCCAAACGTAACTTTCGGATTCTGGGGAACCGTTGCTGGAATAAACAGAACTCGCATCGTTGCACGCCAGTGTGTCACCTGTGGGTGTCGCACATGGGGAAGGTTCTCCCGTAACATGAATGTAATTGGGTTTAACAAGGGTATTGCTGCCGGTACCGTTTGAAACTTCAAGGGTCACATCAAAATCGCCGGGGGTGTTGTACAAAACTATAGGGTTTTGTAAAGTAGAGGAAGCAGGAATACCCCCTTCAAAAGTCCATTGCCATGACGTGGCACCGGTTGATTGATCAGTAAAATGAACCTGGTTGCCTGTGCATAGACTGGTAACATCAGACGAAAAATCTGCTATTAATACATTGTTTGCAACAAACATGCCTGTCCAGGATGGCAAGGATCCTACCTCTACGGTTCCTCCCGAGTTAAGATTTACTGTTCGCAGCGAATTAGTCATGTCGATGGAGTTGTACGTGGCCAGGTACATAGTACTATTGTTATTGTTCCAATCCATGCCGTGTCCCATACCCGCCATCGAAATATACATGGTGGCCACATAGGTTGCTGCCCCGTTGTTTTTGTCAATGATGTATAATTTTGAAGAGGCTGCCGCATCAACGCCATAAAGTGTTCCACTCCCATCAATGGCGATGCATGAAATAGATTTTGCCACATTTTGCGAACCAATCAGGGTAATTTGGCCTGATGCGAGATCAATGGTATATAATGACGACTCACCCAAAGCTCCTCCTTTCGAGCAGTTTGCATACATGATGCCTGAAGCTTCATCAAAGGCCATCCCGGTCCAAACATGATCAGGGGGAGGTGTTGAAGTTCCAATAAAAGTACCGGTTCCATCAGTCGTATCTATTTGATAAAGTCCGTTATCGCTGTTGCTAATGGCATATAAATTCCCGGAATCATCCATGTCGGCTGCCGATATTTGTGCCACCGTGCTTCCCAGTGTTGTTAATCCTGCATTGGATAAATCAATCTCGTTAAAACTTCCTGACATATAATCTGACCAATAGCCTGTTTGTCCTTGCATGTTAAAAGGTGCCATCGCTACCAAAAAAAGAAATAGATAAATGTATTTCATAATAATTGTGTTTTAATTGAGTTGGATATTAAATCTGCCAACTCCAATAATTTCATTCACTAAAATGCCTTTCTCATTGATTTGACATCAAAACTAATAAAAAGAATGCCTCCCCGGGTTAATAATGGCCGACTTAGTGCTCGTTAAATGCAATTTAGTTGTAAAAAAGACAGAAATATTTGCATCTCCATTCTTCAATCGGCTACCAAAAGCCAAGGATGTTTATCTTTGTCATCCAAACAAAACAAAACAAGGTTGAAAATAGCGGTTAATACCAGGTTGTTGCTTAAAAACAAACTCGAGGGTATCGGGTGGTTTACCTACGAATCATTCAAGCGAATCGTTGAAAATCATCCTGAACACGAATTTCATTTTATTTTCGACCGACTATGGGATGAAGGGTTTATTTTTGGGAACAACGTTATTCCACACAAAATCAACCCGCCCGCACGCCACCCTTTTTTGATTTATGCCTGGTACGAGTATTCGCTACCTCGATTGCTCAAAAAAATCAACCCTGCTATTTTTGTTTCTCCTGACGCGTTTAACACTTTGCACTCGAAAGTGAAAAAATTAACGGTTATCCACGATCTTAATTTTGAACACTATCCTGAGCAGATGACCATGCTAAACCGCAAGCTTTACCAATATTACACGCCCAGAATTGCCAAAACTTCTGATAGAATAGCCACGGTTTCCACTTTTTCGAAAAACGATATCGTACAGCATTATGGTGTGAGCGCTAACAAAATAGATGTGGTTTATAACGGTGCCAATAGCGAGTTCAAGCCTGTTTCGGCACAAGAGCAGATTCAAATTAGAAAACAGTATACCGGGGGTGATCCCTATTTTATTTTTATTGGAGCCCTAAACCCGCGGAAGAATTTAGCCCGTCTTTTCAAAGCCTTCGACCTGTTTAAAAAAACGGCAGGAAGCCAGATTAAATATCTTATTGTGGGCGAAAAAATGTACTGGTCGCGCGACATCAAGGAGGCATACGAAACCATGAAATTTAAAAAGGACGTAATTTTTACGGGACGGCTGGAACCTGACGAGCTGGGTAAAGTACTGGGGTCAGCCATTGCCATTACCTACGTTTCTGTTTTTGAAGGCTTTGGCATTCCCATCATCGAGGCCTTTAACGCTGAAGTCCCTGTCATTACAGCCAATACCAGCTCGATGCCCGAAGTAGCCGGAGATGCCGCTCTGATTACCGATCCGTTTGATGAGGCAGGCATAGCGGATGCAATGCAAGTAATATCAAGTGACAAATCCCTGAGGGAACGTTTAATAGAGAAAGGGAAAGTCCAAAAGCAAAAATTCAGCTGGAACAAAACAGCGGATAGTCTATGGAGTTCCATCGAAAAAACATTAGTTAGCAAACCACAAACCAAATAATATGAATATTTTAATTTTAGGATCAGGAGGTCGCGAGTATGCCCTTGCCTGGAAAATAGCCCAAAGTCCGAAAGCTGATCAGCTTTTTGTGGCACCCGGTAATGCCGGCACGGCCATACTGGGCACTAACCTGCCCATCGAAACAACCGAGTTTGACAGTATTAAAAAGGCGGTGGTGGAACACGATATTGACTTGGTAGTGGTGGGACCTGAGAACCCGCTGGTGGAGGGTATTCACGATTTCTTTCTCGCCGACGAATACCTCAAACATATTCATATTATTGGCCCCACAAAAGCGGGAGCCCGACTTGAAGGGTCCAAAGATTTTGCCAAGCAGTTTATGGCCAAGCATCATATTCCCACGGCAGCCTATAAAACCTTTGACCATGAGAATCTGGAGGAAGGCTATGCTTTTTTGGAAACGCTACAGCCGCCCTATGTTTTAAAAGCTGACGGGTTGGCCGCGGGCAAAGGAGTGGTTATTGTTAACGATCTTTCAGAAGCAAAATCAGAGCTCCAGGCCATGATTGAAGAGTCTAAATTTGGTGATGCTTCGGCAAACGTGGTGGTGGAAGAGTTTTTGGATGGCATCGAGCTTTCGGTGTTCGTGATAACCGATGGTGAGTCCTATTTGTTGCTTCCGGAGGCTAAAGATTACAAGCGTATTGGTGAGGGCGACACGGGTCTGAATACCGGAGGTATGGGCTCTGTTTCGCCGGTTCCTTTTGCCAGTAAGGAGTTCATGGCCAAGATAGAAGCAAAAATTATCAAACCCACCATCAACGGGCTTAAGTCGGACGGCATTCCCTATCAGGGATTTCTCTTTTTCGGATTGATTAAGGTAGATGAGGAACCTTTTGTTATTGAATATAACTGTCGTTTGGGTGACCCCGAAACCGAATCCATCATGCCTCGAATCAACAGTGATCTGGTAGAAATACTGACGGCTACCGCTGCAGGAACCCTTCAAGATCAAAAACTCAACATCGACGAACGCTACGCAGCTACGGTCATGCTGGTTTCAGGAGGGTACCCGGGACAGTATGAAAAAGAAAAAACCATTTCGGGTCTTGACAGTGTTAACAATTGTATCGTGTTCCACGCGGGGACAGCCACCGATGTGGAGAGCATGGAAGTAAAAACATACGGAGGCCGGGTATTGGCGGTTACCGCTTTGGGGAATAACCTGAAGGAGGCCTTAGCCATGGCCTATCAAAACGCTGAGATTATACAGTTCGAAGGTAAGACCTACCGGAAGGATATTGGCTTCGACCTTCAATAACAACCGCTTCCATTATGCTAAAATTTTTCAACAAGAGTTTCTTCGGGCAATACGCTACCAATTTTGTATTGGGATTATTGCTTTGGCTGCCGTCAATGATCGCCCCGCCAATTGTTGAAAAGCCCAACCTTTATTGGGGAGAACTGGCCAATGTAGTTTATAGTGCCACAATAAACTTTCCGGCTACAGGGGTTGTGTTGGCCTATTTGCTTGTTTTTATCACGGCGTTGTTTGTCAACCTTATGGCAACCGACTTTGGATTAGCCGGAAGGACCAGTACTTTGCCGTTGCTGTTTTTTATAGTGATGAGCGGGTTTTCCCCTTCCTTTCATAGTTTGTCGCCCTTTATCATTTTACTGCCGCTTTTAACACTTTTTTATCTGTTGCTATTTAAACACTACCACGACGAAAACAACATGTTTCTTTCGTTTGACACCGCGATGTTATTAGGAATAGCAGCCTTAATTTACCCACCAATGCTATTGGCAGTAGTAGTAATATGGATATCGCTGCTCTCGTTTAAAGGGGTTTCCTGGCGTAATTTCGCGGTTACTTTTCCGGGGATTCTGTTTCCTACTTTTTTAGTTTACAGCTACTATTTCTTTTCAGGGAATGAGCTGCCTGCCACGGGACTGTTTCCGGTCAGGACGTTGTTCGATTTTAACCTGTCCTACTTCCCGTTATCGTTAGATTCATTGCTCAACCTGCTATTGCTGTTGCTTTCGCTTGTCACGGCCGTTAAAGTGATGCAACGGAAAAAAAATCTTACCATTCAGCAACGCAGCCACTTCACGGTTGTTTCGGTGTCAGTGTTCATGCTTCTGTTTTTGCAACTTTTTTTAAGTCTTCAACTGGTTACAACCTTGTTGTTGGTGCCTGCAGCATCGCTTACTGTTAGCAATGCAGTAAGCAACAGTTCACTAAAAACAAAGTGGATTAATGGGTTGCTGCTGTTGGGTATTATTGTTTCGCTTATTAACTCTTATTTACCGTTGATTTATGCTGTTGGGTAAGTTTTATCAAAACAAAATTGAAGCCGGATGCGATGAAGCCGGCCGTGGTTGCCTTGCCGGGCCGGTATTTGCTGCCGCGGTAATCCTCCCTCCTGATTTTAAAAACGAGTTACTTAACGATTCAAAGCAACTCTCTGAAAAGAAAAGAATATACCTCCGTGATGTGATTGAACAAGAAGCGCTGGCCTGGGCGGTTGCCAAGGCAGATGCGCCCGAAATTGATGAAATCAACATTTTAAAAGCCTCCTTTTTGGCGATGCACCGGGCCATCGACAAGTTGGATGTTCAACCGGAACACCTTTTAATAGACGGGAACCGGTTCAAGCCCTACAAAGAGATTCCCCATCATTGTATAATAAAAGGCGATGGAAAATACCTTTCCATTGCCGCTGCTTCCATTTTGGCCAAAACCTATCGGGATGATTTTATGAAACGTATCCACGAAGAGTACCCTTATTACGCATGGAATAAAAACAAAGGCTATCCCACTTTGGAGCATAAACTTGCTATACAAAAACATGGCTTCACATCCTGGCACCGAAAAACCTTTAATGCCAACATCCAAACCAAACTGGAGTTTTAAACCTTTCCCCTATTCACACCTCGCTGGTTCGGATTTGCAATCCGAACCCAATGCACCCCTCGCCCAATTCACCACCGTGCACTTTTAATACAACTACCTAGGGTCTGCTGATTTTCGAAAAAACGCCCCGTAATTAACAGAAAATCAACACGAATGTTGATAACTGTCAGGTTAAAATCTCTATTAAACTGCAAAGTTTTTGTATTTTTTTAGTATAAAAGTTTGCAGTTACAATAAACTACACATCACAAAACAAGGTTAAGTTAGAACTGTTCGAGCATCCTTTTGAAACGGAATTGGACAAAGAAAATCGGATGGTAAAACTCTCTAAAGTCATT
>JANTGU010000074.1 GCA_024762735.1 Bacteroidales bacterium
CAAACTTGTGGATGAGTTTAAAGGAGACCGTGAGCGTATTGTCGGGTTAGGCATCAGCCTGCCGGGGTTGATTAACCCGGACAAGGGCATCAACTATAACTTCTTGCATTTTGAAGAGTTGTCGTTAAGCTCTATTCTCGAACAGCGGGTAAACCTGCCGGTATTTATTATTAACGATGCCAAAGCCCGTGCGTTGGCCGAGTTGCGGTTTGGTAAAGCCAAAGGAACCAAAAATGCCCTGGTAATTTATATCGGATGGGGCCTGGGAACGGGCATGATTCTCGATGGCAACTTGTACACCGGCACTGATGGGTTTTCAGGTGAGTTTAGTCATATTCCGGTGGTGGAAAACGGCATTTTGTGCGAGTGCGGAAAACGGGGTTGTCTTGAAACGGTAGCCTCGGGCAGGGCTTTAAGCCGGCATGCCCTTGAAGGGATTGCCCGGGGAGAGCAGACTGAATTGGCCAGATTGACGGGAACAGACACGCATCACATCCATTACATGTCGGTGGTTGAATCAGCCCTTAAGGGCGATGCATTTTCGATTGATATATTATCGGAAGTGGGTTCCGAACTGGGCAGGGGTATAGCCATGCTGGTTCAGATTTTAAATCCCGAGCTTATTATTTTTGGTGGCCAAATGCTTAAAGCCAGCCGGTTTTTAACCATTCCCATTGAGCACTCCTTAAATAAATACTGTTTAAGCGATTTGCGCAACTCAGTTAAAATTGATATTTCAGAGATGGGGGAGAAGGCCAGCCTGCTGGGTGCCACCATCAATACCATAGAAAGATATTTTTCAAACCCTAATAATTATTTAACCAAACAGAAATCAAGCTTATGAAAAAATCATTACTTGTAATGCTCCTGTTTATTGTAGGAAGTGCCGGTGCACTTTTTGCTCAAAACGTGATCACGGGAGTGGTTACATCGGGAGAAGACGGCTCAACCATGCCGGGCGTTAACGTTGTTGTTAAAGGAACAACAACAGGTACCACAACCGATATGGATGGTAAGTATCAACTTGCTGTTCCTGAAAATTCAAAATCACTTGAATTTTCATTTATCGGATTTAACACCTTAACTGTCGCTATCGACGGTAAATCGGTCATTAATGTTGCCATGCAACCTGGCAACCTTAACCTCGACGAGGTGGTTGTTACGGCATTAGGTATCTCGAAAGAGAAAAAATCGCTGGCCTACTCAACGCAGCAGGTCAAAACCGATGAACTTACCTCTATTAAAGAGGTGAACCCCATCAACGCGTTAAGCGGTAAGGTGGCCGGTTTGACTATTAACAAAAGTGCTTCGGGAACCGGTGGTTCAACACGAATCACGTTGCGTGGTAACAAATCAACCCGTAACAACCAACCGTTGTATGTTATCGACGGGGTACCCATGCTAAACTATTCGCCACAACAGCCGGGTAGTGTATGGGGCGGCACCAATGCCAACGGGAGTCCCGGGGTAGATGGTGGCGATGCTATTTCAAACATCAACCCCGACGATATCGAAAGTATTTCTGTATTAAAGGGTGCTACTGCTGCTGCTCTATATGGTAGCCAGGCAGCCAATGGTGTTATTATGATTACCACCAAAAAAGGTAAAGATGGCATTACTGACATCAACTTTTCGTCAAACTTTACCATTGATAACCCTATTACCATTCCTGATATGCAATACACCTATGGCCAAACGGCAGATGGTGCGTTGGATAGCTGGGGAGACAAACTGGGTACAGCTGCTCCTGATCATGTGAATGACTTTTACCAGTCAGGTTCAAACTGGATTAACTCCATCGCTTTTAGCGGGGGTAACCAAAAAGCACAAACCTACGTGTCGTATGCCAATACCACTTCAAAAGGCAACGTGCCTACCAACACCTTTAACCGTCATAATTTTGATTTAAAAGAGACAGCCAGCTTTTTTGATGGCAAGTTAAACCTGGTGGCTAATGTAAGTTTGCTGCATCAGTTTTCGAACAACAGAGCGGTGACCGGACTTTACTGGAACCCGTTAACGGGTCTCTATCTTTTCCCGCGTGGCAAAGATTTTAACAGTTATCGCGATAATTACGAGGTTTGGGATCCTACCCGCTTTTTATATGCTCAAAACTGGTTTGCCGATTCTGATAAACAGCAAAACCCTTTCTGGATTCTGAACAGAGATGTGATGACCAACAAACGCGATAGGGCTTATGCCATGGCTTCGTTAAGCTATACCCTTACCAAGAATTTAAAACTTGTTGCCCGTGGTAACCTTGATAAAAGCTGGGACACCTATGAACTTAAAGCCCATGCTACCACCCAGGCAACTTTGTCGAACAGTAATGGTCGCTATATCCTGCAAAATACCAACGGTTCGCAATATTACGGCGATCTGTTGTTGAATTACGAGCTGCATCTAACCGACTGGTACGTTTCGGCCAATTTGGGTACTTCCATTAGAGATGAAAAAGTTTATGGTGAGTACTTTGACCCATTCCCTTCAAATTTGAGGGTTGCCAACGTGTTTAGTGTTCAAAACTTTGTTCAGCCCGGGGCTACCCTGCGTCAGTCGATGTATCAAAGACAGTTGCAGTCGGTTTACGGTAGTGCACAGTTTGGTTACAAAAGCATGTTGTATGTTGATGTTACCGGCAGAAATGACTGGTCGTCAACCCTGCCTGACCAATCCTATTTTTACCCTTCCATTGGTGTTTCGTTCGTCGCTTCCGAGCTGTTGAAGGCCGATTGGCTTAACTTTCTGAAAGTGCGTGGATCGTATGCTGTTGTAGGTAACGATGTTGACCCTTATGTGGCCAATATGTTACCGTTTAATGTTACCAGCAGCGGTGTAAACACTACTACTACGGGATTAATTCCGGGAACCCAGCTGAAACCTGAAAAATCGAAATCATGGGAACTGGGTCTTGATATGAGAACCTTGCAAGGACGCTTAAACCTCGACCTTACCTATTATAATTCTATGACCGAAAATCAGTTTATCAAAATTGCCGCTCCCCAGGGAAGCGGATTGGAAAACTACCTTGTCAACGCCGGTAAAATTCAAAACAGCGGAGTGGAAGCCATGCTTGAGGTTGTTCCTGTTGAAACCAAAAAACTCAGATGGTCTGCCAACTTCAACTTTACCAAGAACGTGAATAAAGTGAAGGAGTTGCACGAAAGCTTAAGCGGCGGTATTTATTATATCACTCCCCCGGACGTGAACAATTACGCCATGGCTCTTACCGAAGGTGGTTCGTTTGGAGACCTCTACGGAAAGCGTTTTGCCAGAGATGCCAACGGGAAAATTGTGGTGGATGCCGATGGTAAACCTATGGCAGAAGCCGGTGGTTTAGGATACGTTGGAAACCCGAATCCTGATTTTATGCTAGGCTTTAACAACGTGATCAACTATGGTAACTTTATCTTTAGAGTATTAATTGATGGCAGATTTGGTGGTGAAGTAATGTCGATTACCCAGGCCATGAACGACAAATACGGTGTTTCATTGGTTTCGGCCGACGACCGTGACAACGGCGGCGTTTCGATGGATGCTGTTTATGAAGATGGAACTCCTGTAAGCGGGTTGCTAAACGCCCAGGATTTTTATACTACCGTGGGGGGTCGCGATGGAATTACCGAATATTATGTTTATGATGCTACCAATGTTCGTTTACGTGAATTTTCGGTGGGATACAATTTCCCCTTGAAATCAAAAGTGATTAAAAATTTCAGATTGTCGTTTGTAAGCAGAAACCTGTTTTTCTTCTACCTGAAAGCGCCTTACGATCCTGATATTGCCATGTCAACGGCTACCGGTTTGCAGGGTGTTGATGCCTATAGTATCCCTTCAACACGCAGTTTTGGTCTTAACCTGGCCATCAAATTTTAATTGATTGATAATTGATAAATAAACGAACTATGAAAAAAATATATAAATATGGAATTGGGTCGCTTTTGGCATTCCTGACTTTGAGCCTCGTTTTTCAAAGTTGTACCAAAAATTTTGACGACCTGAATACCGACCCTTACGGGGTTAGTAAAGAACAAATGGAAGCCGACTTTAAAATTGTGGGTGAACCATTTAAACAGGCACTGCAAAATATTTACAGTTACGATCCTGTATGGGTTTTTCAGTTGCAACAAAATCTTATCGGCGATGTATATGGCGGGTACATGATGCCTCCTACGCCATTTCGTGGAAACATCAACAACATGACCTATTTTTTGGTTGATGGTTGGAACCAGTTTCCCTGGAGTGTTGCCTACTCGAAAGTGATGTCGCCCATGGCATCGGTGGAACGTAACGGGGAAAATTTCCCTGATTTCATCGCCTGGTCTAAAATTGTAAAGGTTGAAGCCATGCACCGCCTTAGCGATATGTTTGGCCCTGTTATTTACACCCATTACGGACAGGTAAACGACGATGGCAGCATCGATTACGATTGCCAGAAAGATGTTTACGATGCCTTCTTCAAAGATTTGGACGATGCTGTGGCAGTGCTTGCCAATTATGCCGATGGCGATTCAATTCAGCGCTTTACGAGTTTTGACTTAGTGTATGGTGGCGATTACGGCCAGTGGGTTAAGTTTGCAAACTCGCTCCGTTTGCGATTGGCTATTCGTATTGCCGATGCCGATCCTGCCCGTGCTAAAGCAGAAGCTGAAAAGGCCATTGCCAATCCTTTTGGTGTGTTGGAAAACAATTCCGACAACTTTTTGGTAGCAAGCGATGCCGGTTTAGGTCATCCTTTAAACACCATTAACAATGCCTGGAATGACATTCGAATGAACGCTAACATGGAGTCAATTCTAAAAGGGTACAACGATCCCCGCCTTGGTAAATATTTTCAGCCATCGGTGGCTAATCCCGGCGAGTTCCACGGAATCCGTGAAGGTATCGATATAGCTGCCAAGTCGGAGTATCAGGATGTTGCTTCCAAGTTAATTGATTTTGGTGATGTACAGCTGATGACCTGTGCCGAGGTCTATTTCCTGAGAGCTGAAGGTGCTTTGCGTGGTTGGAATATGGGAGGTGATGCCCAGAGTTTCTACGAAACCGGTATTGCCAAATCGTTTGAGCAGCATGGGGCAGGTGACGCCACGGCTTACATCAACGATGAAACCTCAACCCCTGCTGATTATGTTGATCCGGTTCATCCCGAAAACAGCACCCCTGCCGTTGAAACGGCTACCATCAAATGGAATGCAGGCAACAGTCTGGCCACGAACCTCGACCAGATTATCACGCAAAAATGGCTTGCCATGTATCCTGACGGTCAGGAAGCCTGGTCGGAGTTTAGAAGAACAGGCTACCCTCATCAGTTTCCTCTGAAAGTGAATAACAGCGGTGGAACCATTCCCGAAGGCACATTTATTAAAAGAATAAACTTTGTAGAACCCGAATATCAAACCAATGCCAACGGTGTGGCAAAAGCAGTTGAATGTTTGGGAGGTCCCGATACGGGCGGCACACCACTTTGGTGGGATGTTGATAATAAATAATTGATTTTTTTGGTTAGTGATGTTGATAGAGGCTGCCGGTAAACTATGCTTGTAATGGTTTGGCAGCCTCTTTTTTAAAACCTTGATCAGCATTATAGGTGAACATTAAAAGTAGGGACTTTAAACATCAATACATCTAATAGTAAAAAAAAGTAAAAAGAATGGTCAATACAACAAATTTTTCATCGGTGGAGAAAGTTTTTTTTGAACACTCCGGCATGAAAACCATGCAGTCGCGAATGCCATACATTGTCGTAGATAACTTCCCGAGGCTGGGGCTGTTTACTGCTCTACGCTTTATCGAGTGGATAGCCGAAAACCCCGATGGCGTAATCAGCTTGCCAACCGGTAAAACGCCGGAACATTTTATAAAATGGACTACCTATTTTTTGAATAACTGGGAATCGGAAAAAACCAGATCGTTGTTTAAGCAGTACGGTATCGATCATCTTGAAAGGCCGGAGACAAAAGGCCTGCACTTTGTACAAATTGACGAGTTTTATCCCATCAACTCGTGGCAGCATAACAGCTTTTATTACTACGTCAACAAGTTTTATATCGAAGGCTTCGGGCTTGACCCCAGGAAGGCGCTCTTTATCAACTCTAACGATATACCCTTGGCGGGAGGCAAACCGTTTACGGATATTTTTCCCGATTTGAAGGTGGATCTTTCATTGCGTTTTCGCGAGCCCAAAAACAGTGTCGAGCGCAAACAGCAAGAGTCTATTTACATGATTGACCATTGGTGCTCGGAGTATGAACGAAAAATACGAGACCTGGGAGGAATAGGCTTTTTCCTTGGCGGGATAGGACCCGATGGACACATCGCTTTTAATACACGTGGTTCCGACCATTTTTCAAATACACGGCTTACAGCTACCAATTTTGAAACTCAGGCAGTGGCTGCCGGTGATTTGGGGGGTATTGAAGTGTCGAAAAACAGGCTGGTAATTACCATTGGTTTGGATACCATTGCTTACAACAAAGAGGCAGTGGCCATTATTATTGCTGCCGGTGAGGCCAAGGCGGACGTGGTGAAGAGTGCGCTCGAAAATGAGCCTTCCAATCTCTACCCGGCCACCGTGTTGCACAAGTTGAGCAATGCCCGCTTTTATGTGACCAAGGGAGCAGCTGTGGGCTTAAAAGATTCTATCGATCGTTATTATTACACGGGGGCATGGACCGACGAAAAAACCGAGCGCGCCATCATCGATTTATGTGTTCGGTCGGAAACCTACGCGCACCATCTTACCGAAGAGGATTTGAAAAATGATCCTTATGCCCGGCTCATTCCGGATGTAAGCCTGGAAACTGTTAAAAGGGTTGTCGAGCGGGTGAAAAGCAAAATTGCGCTGGGCATGAAGCACTGCCAAAACGAAACTTTTTATCATACCGGTCCGCACCACGACGATATCATGCTGGGTCTGTTACCCAACGTGAGCCATCAGCTGCGCGAAGCTTCCAATAGTTTTCATTTCACGGTTATGACCTCGGGCTTTACGGCGGTAACCAATAAGTTTATGATTGAATCGCTGAAAGATACCCTCTACTTTTTGTTGAAGGATCAGATTCAGATGGTGCATTATCCTGACTTTTATACGGAAGGTTACAAGCTTAAACGTGATAAGGATGTGTATCATTATCTAAACAAAGTGGCTTCGGGCGAACCTGATGAGCGCAAGAGAGGCCTTAGCCACCGCGTGGTACGCAGCCTGATTGAAGTGTACGAGATAAAAAAAACACTGGAATTAAAAGAAAAAATCCATGAAATAATTCATAAGCTGGAAAACAGTTATGATGGCGAAAAAAATCCACCCGATATTCAAAAACTAAAGGGCATGATTCGGGAGTTTGAAGAGGAGCTGGTGTGGGCCCATTTTGGGGTGCGCGTTAAAAATGTAAATCACCTGCGCCTTGGGTTCTATACCGGTGATATTTTCACTGCTCAACCCGAACGAAACCGCGATGTGCTCCCCATTTTGGAAGAACTCCGCCAGTATAAACCTACCACCATCAGTCTGGCTTTCGATCCCGAAGGCAGCGGTCCGGATACCCATTACAAGGTGTTGCAGGCCATCGCCGAAGCTGTCCGATTATGGGGCAAGGAGGAGGACCTAAGCCATCTTAAGATAATAGGCTACCGCAACGTCTGGTTTAAGTTTCACCCTGCCGAGGCAACCAATTTTGTCCCGGTGTCGTTAAATTCGCTATCGGTGCTCGACAGTGCATTTACCGATTGCTATTTAAGCCAGGTGGAAGCCCCTTTCCCAAGTTACATGCTGGATGGCAAGTTTAGTACCCTGGCCGAAAAGATATGGATTGGACAACTCAAAGATATTCAACTGGTGTTGGGTAAAAATTATTTCTACGAAAACGAGAGCCCACGTGTGCGCGCTACTCATGGGATGCTCTATTTTAAAGAGATGACGGTAAACACCTTTTTGAAACATGCCCGCGAGCTGGAAAAATCGATGGAAGGTGTGGAATAGTTTTTTTTCCGGTTAATTTTTGTTAAGCACCCCGGGTCTTCATTAGGAAGATTCGGGGTTTTTAGTGCAAACATTCGCTCTTCCCGCTCCGGCAGCTGTGGGACACTCTGGCACCCTTCGGCTGCTTCGATTGCCTCGGCACCCTTCGGCTGCTTCGACACCCTTCGACAGGCTCAGGGGCCGAGCTCAGCAACCAAAGCTCAGAGGCCAATTAGGGTAAGAGCTCCGTGGTTGAAGGAATGATTGCTGCTTGGATAAATTCCTGAAATACTATATTGTACAACATGCTTGGCTTTGGTGGTGGAGCCAAAGCATGATAGAAAAAAGCGAATAATGAAGCATAAGAAGTTTAAAAGTCGCACTTCGACTCCGCTCAGTGTGACAGTAATAACAAACAACGACATAATTGTATGTCACGCTGAGCTCGGCCCCTGAGCTCGGCTCCTACTAATGACAAGTATTTTATGAATTGTGGCATGTCAATAATTTACTTAACAACTCAACATTTGCAGACCCCCCCGGGCTAAACCCCGGGGTAGAGAGGATAAGAGTATGACTATCTTCACTACTCCGTCCCAGTATAGCTATGGGGGAGCCCGGAGGACAATCGAGTTTTTGTCATTGCTTTTTGTGAGCTCCTTGTATTTTGAAGTCTTAGGACTCAGGATGAAAGCATTAACAAACAACCACCTAATTGTGTGTCACGCTGAGCGGAGTCGAAGCGCCCTAATACATCACATACTTTAAAAAAAAGGCATTCCTGTTCATGCTCCATTTTTACTATTTTCAACCTGGCAGAATCATTTCGTGCGACTCCCTTCAACTTGCCGTTAAACAGCTTTCTGGTTTCCAAAACGTAAAGAAAATGAATTTTAAAAACCAAGGAAACATTTATTACAAAAAACGTTTCCTGAGTAAAAATTTTACTATTTTTGCACCCAAAATAATTGACACAAGAAGCATTCATGACTGTCTAAAGCCATAC
>JANTGU010000075.1 GCA_024762735.1 Bacteroidales bacterium
CTATTTGGCATTGATTATTTTGATCTTATTAAAGCTTAACAACTTCATTTATTTCAAAAGACAAAGATAAATCTTATTTGCAGAAACCGGGGCAGTACTTTATGCTGATTACATTTTGTCAGCTTACACCGGGATGGTATAAAAGTTGATTTGTGGTACTCAAAAAACTAAAATCATGAGTAAATTTAATGATATAATTCAAGGCGAAACGCCTGTATTGATTGACTTTTCAGCCGAATGGTGTCAACCTTGTAAAATGATGCCACCGATTTTGAAAGAGGTAAAAAAACAATTGGGAGACCGTATTCGTATTTTAAAGGTGGATGTCGATCGCAATCCTGCCATCGCGCAAAAGCATCAAATAAGAAACGTGCCGACCCTGATGCTCTTCAAAAAAGGAGCGGTCATTTTCCGGCAGGCCGGTGTGATTCCTGCTCCTCAGCTTGTGCAAACATTGCAGGGGTATGTTTAAAAGCTAGCGGGATAGGAGGGGAATGACACCACCTTTTGCCCAAGCCAAACCCACCGTCATTTCGAGCGAGCCCGTAGCTTGCGGAGGGGGAGTCGAGAAATCTCCTGAGGAACAACCTGTCATTATCGTAAGAAGAACTTTTTCCGAAAGAAGCCATTGCGACCTGGGAGATGCTTCGACTTCGCTCAGCATGACAGGTACCTTTTACTGAAAGAGAAGTTTTGTTGTCGCACGGTAGCAAACCGTGCGAGAGGTGGAAAGGGAGGTGGAAAGGGTTGAACGCTATACAAACCTTCGTGTCACCTTATCAAACTTAACCTTACCGCGGTCAAAAAGTTTGTTGATGCTTCCTTTGTTGATTAACTCCCGGGGATTGCCTTTTTCAAAAGAGCCATCTTTTCCCAGCAACCACAAAGTATCGGCAAAATGCAGGGCTAACTCCACATCGTGGATGGTCATTAATATGCTTTTTCCCTCTGAGGGAATGGCTTTTAAAAGATGCATCAGTTCTACCCTTCCGGGAGAGTCGATAAAGGCGGTGGGCTCGTCCAGAAAAATCAGGGGTGTGTCCTGCGCCAGTGCCCTTGCTATCATGACCCGTTGCTTTTCGCCATCGCTCAACGTGTGGAGTTTACGCATGAGCAATGCATCAATCCCCGTAAGGGAAACCGCTTGGTCCACCACGGCCCGGTCTTTTTCCTTATAATCGCCGGCAAATGAAAGATAGGGATATCTGGCAGTAAGGAGCACCTCTTCAACAGTAACATAGGTGTCCTCAATTTTATCGGTCAAAACAACCGAGACCTTGGTGGCCAGCTCTTTTATCGAAATATCCTGCAGTTTTTTTTCTCCATAGCTAATCTCTCCCTTCAGCGCGGGGATAAATCCCAATACTGTTTTTAGCAATGTTGATTTTCCGGCTCCATTGGGGCCCAACACAGCCACAAACTCTCCTTCGCTTAAAGTAGCTGACAGGTTTTGATGCAGCAACCTGGTTTCCCCTTTTTTTAACCGGTAGCCTGTCGTCAGGTTTTGTATGGATAGTAAATTTTTCAAGTCACTTTCATTTTACTGCGTTTTACAATAACCCAGATTACCACGGGAGCGCCAATCATAGAGGTGACCGCGTTGATGGGGAGGGACGTGTCCAAACCCGGAAGGCGTGCAATTAAATTGCAGAGCAGCGTCAGGTTAGCACCCAGCAAAAGCGTGGCAGGAATTAATTGCTTATGGTTGGAAGTGTTAAACCATGCTCGTGCTATGTGCGGCACGGCCAGGCCAATAAAAGCGATGGGGCCGGTAAAGGCTGTCCCAAGCGCGATGAGTAATCCTGCCAAAAGGAATAGGAGTGTATGATACTTTTTCAGGTTAAAACCCAAGCTACGGGCATAGTTTTCCCCCAACAGCATCGCGTTGAGGGGAAGGGCGAAAAAGTAAGAAGACACAACCAGCACTGCTGTTGCCAGCAATATTATTTCACTTCTTATCAGACTGTTTTTTGCAAAACTTCCCAGTCCCCACAGCACGTACGCATGAAGTTCCTGTGCCCCACTAAAAAACTGCAGTACTCCCACGATGGCCGATACGGCATAGCCCAGCATGATGCCAATAATCAGTACGGTAACCACGTTACCTATTCGTCCCGAAACGTACAGGATGATAGCCATCACCGCCAGGGCACCGGCAAAAGCTGCAATCACCACGGCCATATCGTTGAGCATCATATTGCTTTGCAGTACATCCATACCAAAAGCTGATCCGGTTAACACCACCAGTGCTACCCCGAGACTGGCTCCCGAGCTTATCCCCAACACCGAAGGGCCTGCCAGCGGATTACGAAAAACCGTTTGTAAAAGCAGGCCGGCAACGCTCAATCCCATGCCCACCGCTACGGCAGTAAACACTTGCGGCATTCGATAGTCCCATATAATAATATTGGCTTGCGACGAGGTTGGACTACTGAAAATCGTGGATAGCACATCACCCCAGGAAATTGTTACCGAGCCCAACCACAGGTTGACCATCACCAGTAGCAGCATGGTGATTACCAGCAACAGCAAGGGCATGACGAAGGGTTTCTTTGTGAAGGCAGAGGTCATTGGGTGATGATATTATTCCTTTTATCCTGAATTTTAATCTCGCCCAAAAATAGTAAAAAAGGCAGGTGATAGCGTGATGGGCCTACTTCTTTTATGTGAAGCTGTTTTGCCTGTGAAGTACCTGTTTCTCTTGCACGACATGTAACCATGCGCGGGTGTTGTTGGTATTTTGGGGAGAATGCCACTACCCTACTATCATTTTTAATTCCTGCCTTGGCTGTTTACCCGCCAAAGCGGGTAAGCAGCCGGTGGGGTAACCCGACCTAACAGGTCGCCTGCGCACAGGCTTTTGGAAACCTGTTAGAACGGGGTCACGTTAAGGTAACACACGGTAGTAAATCGGTTGATAACCCGGGAACAGGGTCGGGTGAAAAGCGTAAATAAAATCTTTTAAAACTACCTGAGGTTCCAGCGTGCTTTTTTCAAAATAGGCTGTGGCTGCAGGGTCACAATAAATAATATGGTGTTGTTTAAAGGCTTTGAAATGACTGTAGAGTTCGTTTTCGGCAAACAGCTGTTGGTAGGCGTTTGTGCTGGAAAGTCCGCCCAATATCCGCCAGTAGTCGGCATTTTGAGCTTGTTGTAATACTATCTCAAAATCGAGGGGTATGCCGCTGCGGGAAGTATTATCTTTCCAAATATATTGGGCACCGGCTGCGGCAAACAAATTTGCCATATAACTTTTTCCTCCCGGGACATACCATTGTCCGTTAAAATATTTTCCTGAGAAAACAGTGGGCTTTTGCTTTACTGTTGAAGCAATCTTCTTCAGGTGAAGGTATTTTTTTTCTATTTCAGAAAATATACTATCCGCTTCGCGTTCTTTTCCTAAAAAGGCAGCCGTGAATTTTATCCACTCTGCTCTTCCCAGCGGGTCATCTTCCATGAAATCAAAAAACGGAATAACCTTAATACCTCCTTTTACCGGCAATAACTGCCCCTGCTTATAAGGTGAGTAGAATATTGCCCCCGGGTTAAGCATAATGGTTTTTTCAACAAACAGCTGTCCGTTGGCGGAAACTTCTTCGATATTCCCTGCGGCAAGCAGCTTCCTTACTGCCCTGCTTTGAATGTACTTTTCATCGGCAATGCCGGAAACCTTTTCAAGCAAGCCCAGTTTATAAATGGCATTTAACTGCGTGGACGACAACACCGCGACATTTGACAGGGAAAAAGGGAGCACGTTTTTAAAAGATTGATACCGTGAATATTTTGCACTGTCAACGAGGTAATAAACCACTGATGCTGCGGTATCAGAGAAGGGGCTGTGTATTACTATCTTTTTAATTCCCTCTGATTGATAAACATCAAAAAGGGTAGCATACTTAATGCTTGACGATATATTTTTTCCTTTAAAAAACTTTTCGAGAGTGTTGGTTTTTACCCCGGTTTTGCACGAAAACAAAATGAAAGCAGCAAGTAGAGCAAGCAGTATTCTTTTCATGAGGTTATAATATTGTATTTCATTCTTTTATGTTTTGTCACAATTTTTGCTTTTGAGAGCAAAAATTCCGCCAAAACAACTTCCTTCTTTTTTACCCCCGGGGTTAAAACCCCGGGCTATTAATATTCGACCCCTCCAGGGTCGGATACTCATTCCCCTGTCCGCCCCCGCCAGAATGACCTTGTCGGGCTGGCCTGCCCGAACGATGTTCAGTCGGGCGGGCGTACCGAACAGTACTTGCCCGAATGTGGTCAGGTGGGCGTTCGGGCGGGTGTGTTTTTAGACAGTTATGAATGCTTCATGGTTATTCGCTTTCAAGCTCATCGCGCTCCAGCAGCAAAATAGAATGCTGGGGAACAATAAAATACTTTTCGTTATGGAAATGAACTTCCACGGCTCCCTTTTTTAAAAAGATGGCCAGGTCGCCCGTTCGAGCCTGCAAGGGGATGTAATTAACCAATTCCTCCTTTTTTTTCCAGGGTTCTTCAAACCCATCGGAAGGCATGGGAATAGGATACCCGGGGCCTGCTTTAACAACATAGCCGCTTTGTATTTCCTCTTTCTCTTTATATCCGGGGGGCAAAAACAATCCTCCTTTCGACTGGTTTGCCTGGGTTTTAGGTTTTATCAGTACCCTGTCGCCTACCACTATTAATTTATCCAGCATATTCGTTTCCATTGGCACACATTTTTTTATCAAAAATAGCCATAAATACCACGTGGCTGCAACTCAAAAAAAATAAAGTTGTCAAACAAGAATATAAATGGCAGTTAAGGAATTTGTCAACGCCAAAATAAACAATCTCCTTTTAGCGTTAACAAGTCTATAACTTGCTACCTTTACCTCTTGTTAAAAAAACAGTTTTATGAAACGTAAAAATGTAATTACTATTGTTATTTCCCTCGTGGTTTTTATTGTTGCCATTTGGTATTTTACCGCTTCTACCGACGGGGAGGTTGAAACCATCATGACCAAGGTAAAACATGGCGAATTTGTGATTGATGTAACCACTACCGGTGAGCTGGAGGCGCGTAGCAGTGAAAAGATTTTAGGGCCTAACCCCATGGAACTCCGTAATGCCCGTATCTGGCAATACCGTATTGAAGACATTGTTCCGAACGGAACCGTGGTTGACTCGGGTGACTGGGTAGCCACTTTGGATCGGAGTGACCTGGAAAATAAAATCAAAGACCAGGAGCTGGAGGTTGAAAAATATCAAACGCAGTTTACCAAAACACAGCTGGACACAACCATGACACTTCGCAGTGCCCGTGATGAACTGGTCAACCTGAAGTTTACCCTGGAAGATAAGAAAATTGTGGTAGATCAATCCATTTACGAACCACCTGCCACGCAACGACAGGTAAAGCTCGATTTGGAAAAAACCCAACGTACCTATAATCAAACTTTAAAAAACTATTCATTAAAGCTTGAAAAAGCCAGGGCAGATATGAAGGAGGTAAAGGCTAATCTGGCCAAGGCCCAGCGTAAGCTTGATGAGTTTAACACTTTGAAATCGGAGTTTGTGATTAAAGCACCCAAGGCGGGTATGGTAAATTACAAGCGAGGATACGACGGCAAAAAGCAAGGGGTGGGAGCACAAATCTCTGCCTGGGAAAACGTGGTAGCTACCCTGCCTAATTTGTCGGCCATGAACTCGAAAACCTACGTCAACGAGATTGATATCAGCAAGGTGACGGTCGGCCAGCGAGCCGAAGTGGAAGTGGATGCTTTTCCTGATAAACATTTTACCGGGGCCGTTCACGAGGTGGCCAACATGGGTGAACAGCTGCCCAACTCCAACGCTAAAGTTTTTGAGGTTATCATTTATATTGATGAGTATGACTCCATCTTACGTCCGTCGATGACCACCAAAAACCGGATCATCACCAACACCATCGAAGATGTGCTATTTCTCCCCATCGAGTGCGTACATGTTGACGACTCCGTCAGTTTTGTTTATAAAGATGGTAAAAAGCAGCAGGTCATCACCGGCAAAAGCAACGACAACGAGATTATTATCAAGGCAGGGCTAAACAGCGATGAGGAGGTCTATCTGGCAGCTCCCAAAGCGGCATCCAAATGGAAGTTGGTGACACTTCCTGCAGGTACTATTGCCAAATACCGTGTGAAAAAGGAAGCCCAAACAGCGCCCAAACCAAAAAAGAGAGGCGGGATGATTGAAATAAAAGGACCCGATGGCAAAATGATGATGGTTGATCCATCAAAGATGCAAAAGGGAAAACGCGGCGGCCACCAAGGCGGCAAACGACCGGGCAAGAACAGATAACCATGGAAAGGTATTTGCAAATATTAACCATTTCGTTGGAAGCTGTCTTTTCCAATAAGCTCCGGTCGGTGCTAACGGCTCTGGGTATTATTTTTGGTGTGGCGGCGGTGATTGCCATGATGGCCATCGGTAACGGGGCTCAAAAAGAAATTTTGGATCAGATTAAACTGGTGGGGGTGAACAACATCGTAATTTTACCCATCAACCTGAATGACACGAAAAACCAGGATCAGGAGTCGGATGATACTGAGTCGGAAACGCCGGCTACCAATAAAAAGTACTCTCCGGGGCTCACGCTTAAAGATGTCAACAACATTGCCAACACGATTCCCACGGTAAAACAGGTAAGCCCTGAAATCGTGTACCCCGTGCTGGCAGTTCGAAATGGCAAAAAATCATCGGTTGATTTAACCGGTATCAACAACAATTTTTTCGATTTGTTTAACCTGACCCTTCAAAAGGGAACGCGGTTTAGTGATATTCAAACATCGAAAGGTGATCCGGTGTGTATTATCGGCCCTACGGTAGCAGCCAAACTTTTTCCCGATGAAAACCCTCTGGGAAAACAGCTTAAATGCGGCACCATCTGGCTCAAGGTAATTGGCGTGTTAGAGGGCGTTAAAACCGATAAAAAAGCAAAAAGCCTCGGGGTAAGCGATTACAACACGAAAGTGTTTACCCCGCTTAAAACCTTACTCCTCCGGTATAAAGACAGGTCATTGGTTAATCAGTCGTCATTTAGTGGGGGACAAATGTTCAGGATGGGTAGGATGTCGATGTACATTGAAAATGACGCTAACAAAGTGGGCGAACATCAGTTGGACAAAATTGTCGTGCAGGTTGACGATACCAAGAATCTTGCCGCCACCAAAACGGTGATTGAGCAGATATTAAATCGTCGCCACCAGGGAGTAAAAGATTTCGAGATTAAAATTCCGGAGCTACTGTTAAAACAGGAGCAAAAAACCAAAGATATCTTTAACATTGTATTGGGTGCCATTGCAGGTATTTCACTAATCGTGGGAGGCATCGGCATTATGAACATCATGCTGGCTTCGGTGATGGAGCGCATCCGTGAAATCGGGGTAAGGCGTGCCATTGGCGCCACCAAAAAAGACATTATTTTTCAGTTTCTGGCCGAAGCCACCTTCATCAGCATCACCGGTGGGTTTATTGGTATTTTGCTGGGGGTTATCATGGCCAGGGTTATCAGCCTTTCCACCGATATCCTGACCATCGTCTCCTTTGTTTCCATTGCCATATCGTTTGGTGTGGCAGCCACTGTGGGCATTGTGTTCGGATGGCTTCCGGCACGAAAGGCTGCCGAGCAGGATCCGGTGGAGTCGCTGCGGCACGATTAAAAAATGAAATGATATTACCATGACAAGAACCATAAAATATTTGTTGATACTGACCCTTTTTGTGGTTGGGCTGCCGATCAAGGCGCAAAAGAAGACCATCACCTTTTCGCTTCACGATGCCATTCGTGTAGCGCAGGATCAATCGCCGGAGGCCCTGATGGCCAAGCACCGTTTTCGTAGCAGCTACTGGAGTTTCCGAACTTTCAGGGCTACCTACCTTCCCGGGCTGCAACTGGATGCCACGGTTCCCAACCTGAACCGCAGTATCGAGGCCATCACCATGCCCGACGGAAGCTCTGACTATATTCCAAGGAGTTTGGTCAACTACTCGGCTAACTTATCGTTAAATCAAAAGGTAGGCTGGACAGGTGGGGAGGTGTTTTTAAATACAGGCCTGCAGCAAATGACCAACTTTTATACCGACACCACCACCAAACAATTTTTGGCTGATATGGTGAGCATCGGCTTTCGGCAGCCTATTTTTACTTACAACGCCTACAAGTGGGATAAAAAAATTGAGCCGCTAAAGTATCAGGAGGCCCAACGAAAATACCTGGAAGATAATGAGCAGGTAGCCATTACCGCTATCAATCGGTTTTTTAATCTGTTGTCGGCACAAATTGAAGTTGAAATTGCCAAAAAAAACTATGCCAACTACGATACCCTGTACAAAATTGCCAAAGGACGGTTTAACCTGGGCAAGATTGCCGAGAACGAGCTGCTGCAACTGGAACTCAACCTGCTTAAGGCTGATGCCTCGCTGGAGCAATCGGAGCTTAATTACAACAACATGCTCTTTTTATTCAAGTCGTACCTGCGCCTCAAAACCGATGACAATATCCGTTTGATTGAGCCGGTTGTCAAAACCCATTTCGACGTTCCTTTGCAGCGAGCCATTGAGGAAGCCAAAAACAATACTTCTGCCGGCCTGGAGTTTCAGCGTCGCCTGCTACAGGCACAAAGTGATGTTAACCGGGCTAAAATGAATGGGCGGTTCGACGCTCAAATTTTTGCGTCCTTTGGATTAACGCAAACAGGCGACTACCTGCCCGACGCTTACAAAAACCCGCTGGATCAGGAAAGGGTAACCCTGGGAATCACGCTACCTATTCTGGACTGGGGTAAAGCGCGCGGGTCGATACGCATGGCCGAGTCGAACCACGATTTGGTGGTTACTGCCGTGGAACAGGACAAAATAGATTTTGAACAGGATATCTACCTGCAGGTCATGCAATTCGGGATGCAAAAAAAACAACTTTATATTGCGGCCAAAT